>CAMJOB010000001.1 GCA_946407495.1 uncultured Bacillota bacterium
GAGCTATAAGAGCTTCAATAACTCCTTCTCCTGTCTTTGTTCCTTGAACATAAACAGGCTTAAAATTTTTATCCATATTAATTTTAATTTATTATTCTTCCCATTCTATTGATTCAGGAGTTTCAACCCATTCATATCCATCATATTCACAGATGCGATATTTCCCTTCAACTTGTGCAACAGCTAATTTAGAATAAGCTCCATTAGCAGCATCACCAAGTTCTTTAACAATTTTAATTAGGTTTTCATTAGTTCTTATACTTCCATGACAATAATTTTCTAAATAAATTCGTCCTGGAAGTGTATAATTTTTTGAAACATATTTATCACCTAAATCTTTTGTGGTTAGAATGGCTTTAGGGTTATTTTGAATATCGTTTTCTTTAGTATATATTATTTCATCAAACTCATAGTTTTCTTTATAAGCATATACTTTTAGTTCGGGTTTTATGATTTCTAAATATTTTTTAATTGCTAATGGTGAAAACCCAAAACCGCCATAGCATACATTATATAATACTTCTTTCATAATTGTGGAATTTTATTGTTAATAATAACCCCTGTGGGATTCGAACCCGACGTTGCTGGAATGAAAATCCAGTGTACTGACCATCTATACGAAGGGGCTAAGTTAATTGGAAATATGCTTATAAAATGTACAAAACTTAGCATATTTAGGACCTCGAGTCCAAGTTTATAACAGAACTCCGGAAGGGTGTGATTTGATAGTCTTTATTATGTATATATCACCCGTTCTGTTTATTGTAAAGGTACAACGTAATTTCTACTATTTAAATCTACAACAATTTTTTCAATTCTTAATGCGTTACTTGCATAGTAGTCATCATTCGTAAAACGATTTGCACGTCCTGTATAATAAAAACTACCTCTTGGTATTATACATTCAGCAATAACAAGATTTTCTGCAAAATGAGGATTTACTATTTTCAAACATGCATCAATAGATTTACAAGTATGGAAACCTTGACCAATAGAATATGTTAATATCATGTTGCCATTACTATCATAAACATAATCATTGTCATATCTCTTTGTTATCCATTTATCACCGTTAGAATCAACAAAACAACCTTTAGACATTTTAGAATAATAATCAAAATGAAATAAATTGCTGTAAGCACAAATTGTTAGTTCAATATTAGTAGCTTCTTCATATACTTTTCCAATTTCATAGGAAAATTTATAAAGAGGTGCTTTTAATTTTCCGTTTTTACAACGTACAAGAACTTTGTAGCATTTTTTATCTTCTAAAGCTACTTTGGGTTGCTCTCCTTTTTTATAATATAAACACATAATATTTTATTTTTAAGTTTATTTAGCACTCAATATCAGATTCGAACTGATAACATTTTCCGCAGAAAACTATTTTATCCAATTAAACTAATTGAGCTACAGATGTTGTTCTGCTAGACATTTGTATAAGATACTATACTTCACTTATACAATATATAAAACTATGAAGACTTCTTGACCGTCAATGAAAACGATACTCTACACAAGTTTCTAGGTACTTGATAAACCCAATTAATATATTCCATCACGTAAAGATGAACCTCTAACAAATCCTGAAAATGTTAGAATATTGCGTTTGACAAATCAAACTGCTAAGTTGCTGTATGATAGGGATTCGAACCCTTCACCTGCGACCGCCGACCGCCGTGCACCACTACACCAAATACACATATGTTCTGCAAAACATACGCTATTAATACTTACATCAAGTGTGTCTTGATTGCAGTCATAACACTAATCATGTTCATTTACTTTTCTATGCTTGAAATTAATCTAAATGAATCACTTATTTCATTGATGCAAATATGCCCTAGATTTTTTAATATATCTAAATAAATAAAACTGAACTACACGATCTACTCCCTATGCGTATTAGTTTTTAATCGTCATTAAAAACACACATAGTTTCACTTGAATTTCTAACGCGAAAGACCAATTTACCGTTAGCCAATCTTTATGACGTTCGACCATTCATCATTTCATTAGATATATTGGTCATAAACAAAATGATTAGTAGTTCAGTTTATTATTTTATTGACAAATTCCAACAATTTCAAGTGGAATTAGTTTATCAGATGCATACTCAAAATTTACACCTATTGTATCACTTATTGCTTTATAGTAAGTTGCACCTTTAGGTATTTCACATTTTACCACAACAGGAGCTTTTTGTATATCACCATTGATTTGATTAAACCAAGTATAATTATATGCTGTATGTTTAGCTTCAAATTCATCCGCATAAGCATGAAGTCCTTTTTCTACGTTGTCATAAGCACACATTTTCTTAATAGAAAATTCAGAAGTTAGCATTTTGCCAAGTTCATATTTTTGCTCATAACAAGGACTTAACATATCTACTGTTAAGCATTTAAAGCAGATAATTCGTTCTGTTGCTAATTGTGGTTTTTGATTTACTGGTATACGTAAGCACATATTATTTTCTCCTTCTTTTATTTGAGTTTAACAATGCTTGTCCGTATGATTTAGGATCTGATCCAAAATCACGCAAATCCGCAGCTACTAAATTATAATACGGATTTTGATATAAAGTATAATCCATTTTTATTAAATTTAAAAGTTATTGTGCGCTCTATGGGACTCGAACCCATGCCTCTTACATTAAAAGTGTAATACTCTACCAACTGAGTTAAGGGCGCGAACCATTTTTAAAGCATTCGATAATCTCCTATTTCAAAGGAAACTTCGGTAGTATCCAAATCATTCCAATCTTCAATCCATTTGTGACCTTCAGTATTAGTACATTCAACTTTAAGAGAATTTTTCTCTCTGTTGATTTCTAATACTTCAAACGAGATAGGGTTTTTACACCCTATCCACGCTTGTATAAACTTAGAACCGACTTCTAACATATTAAAAAGTTGTTTGAAGTTCTGGAACAAGAAGGTCGTAAACAAGAACAGGATCACCGAGTTCGTCCTTTTTCTGAAGTTTCTTTCTCAAAGTTCTAACCTTATTGAGTTTAGAAATCTTTGTTAATGCTTTTTGTTTGCTCATAGTTTTATTAATTTATAAAGTTTATGATAACCAGAGATTCTTACGAAATCTCTGAATGTGAAGTTATTAGCAATATATGTAATTCCTATTAAAGTAAATAAGAATAATATAATTGCACAATTTCTGTGAATGACAAGGAAATCAGCAGCTGCTACCATATAAACAATAACAGCTGCTGTCAACCAGAATATGAAATGTTTCATCTATAAGATTTATAAACGTTCATTACTTGATATTCCTCATCTTTGCCTGGAAGGTCACAGATTTTGTTGTTTGAAACATTCTTTCTTAAAACCTCTAAAGCAGGAATGTTGGGAATATCTGCGGATTTTTCAAGAGCGACTACATAATCTCTGTATGAGTCGATTGCAGCTCTGTAATTAGTAAGTTGTTCTACATGAACTGATTTTGATACAGTATTAATTCTACCAGTACCAAGACCTAGGAAAAATGCTACAACTGCTATACATATAAGAGCAAAAATATCAGATGCGTGCATAATTTGCAAAAATTTGGTTATACTCAGACCATCTTACGACAGTCCCATTGTTTTTACAGGGAGCAGATATACCAAGTTTGGCTTCTGCTTTTTCTATGTTTGATTTTGTATACATAGCTTTTTTGTTTTAATAAAATTGCCGTCTATTCCGAGCTGCCAACATTTAGATACTCCTAATGATTAACCAAGTTTCGTTTATACTCCTATATCACAGAGTTTTATCAGAGTCTGAAATGATGATTCCGTAGTCTTCCTTTACTTCAAACTTTGTAATTCCATTTTTTACTTCTGGGTTTGTCAAAGCTGGACAAGCGTAAAGTAAAATAGATGCAGGAATTGATTTTGTAATTACATAACGTTTGTTTAATGCTATTGTTACATAGACTTTTTTTACATCTAAAATACATTTGTTTTTAGATGCTGGGTTGTAAAATTCAATCTTCATAGTTATATTGTTTTTAGTTAATAATCAATTAAAAACTAACTACCTATTTCACAACAGATAGTTAGTGAGCTACACAAAAATAATTAATTTTTTATTTTATGATATTTAACAATTTCAAAGTAAACTGAGAGTTATGTGCTTTATGCTCTCAGGTCTGTCTCTTATTCATTTTGCACTGGAGATAGGGACATTATTTGTTTATAGTTATCAAATGTATTTTAACTTGTGTATATCTTTTTCACTCACGCAATTCACGTATACACATGTGAGAATCGCCGTTTCATTTTAGGACTTCTTACGGGGTTCGAACCCATATCTTCAGCACGGATTTAATCTTTCAAAGAAGAATTAAAGGATACTGATGTTTTAGCCTTATTAAACTAAAGAAGTCAAGAATTACCTTGGTTATGCTATAAATGTTCTATTTCGCGATGCATTCAGAGCCAATTATAAATACAATAGAATAAGTTTTATCATCTAGAATACGCTAATATGCAAAGGTTACGAGATTTTATATAATCCCGTAACTTCTTTACATATAACATTCTTTACAAACTCTAGAAATTTGCAAAGGAAGTCTGCCACCAATTATAGCAATTCTATATTTGGATTTATTTGCTTATACGTTCCCGCAGTATCTTTCATAATTGTTTCACTTCTTCCCAATTATGAACCATTACGGTTAGGTTTAATTAACACTAATAATAACAACAGATTAAATGAAATTAGTTTTGGTTTAAGGCACAAAGCTATAAAAGCCTTGAATCGGTTTTGAAAGTTGTAGAACTTATTTTCAGATTAACTCAAAAATTTTATGAATTTTTAATTGCATGATAAATTTGATTTGAGTATAATTGAATATGATCTTTGAGTTATCTTACAAAAGTCCTAAATTTAAAATTTTTGTTTTGTTGGATCAACCCGAAAAACTGGGGGTGTCGAAGTGCGCTCATTTTTGTCTATCTCTAACAATACAGTCGAGTATGTTCCATATCTTCTTATTGTTATTGAGTTTGAGCGTGAACCAACACCACTTGTGTTTGGGTAATAAGTGACGTGCAGTAAATAATACGTGACCATCAGCTGTTTCCAGCTGACAGTCAGTATTAATTCTACCTAGCAGACACTTTAAGGTTAAGCCCATGTGAACTTGTAGTTTGACATAGTCTTCACCTTGAAGCTTGTACGGTCATTGATGTCGTCATACTGAACACCCTTGAAGTTCTCGACCTCTACCTTAACAGCACCGTGAGCACCGATAGCCTTGATAGCGTCGCCGACATTCTGATCGTCATAGTTGTGAACGAAGTCTACAACTTCACCCTCAGAATACATGTACTCGCCTGAAGGCTGACCCTCTGCAGTTGCCTTCTCACGCATACGTGTGAAGAAACTTGGGAAGAACTGAACGACAGTGTTTGCGTTGCCACGCTTTACATCTACGAGAATGAATTCCATCTTGATTGGATTGCCATCGGCGTCAAGACGAGGCTGACCATTCTGCTTGAACTCCTGTGAAATTACGCGACCAGTGAGGTCTGTAGGGAAGGTGATAATATCACCATCACGGAGTGTGTTGAGAGACGCACGAACTGTACCTGTAAATGCATCAGATGCTATCGCACCCTTTGCTACGAGCTTGTTAAGCTCACTTGCGATTGTTTTTGCCATTTTTGTAAATGATTTGATTTGTTTGTTCGAGGTTTTTTTATACATGTTACTCTCATGTTATACACTATTTATTTAACGACGTTAGTGTTACGTCAAATATTTATAGGCGCTATACATTCTAGTTATGATGATTCACAAAGTGAATCGGATTTCTGTTCAGAAATCTAAAGGCGATTTACAGACTATTTATGTCCCATCAGATAATAATTAATTATATCCCATAATTATCCATAAATTAAATATATCAAAGATAAAAGTGAGGTGAAAAGGAAAAAAGAAGAAAAAAGAGTGCATAAAAAATTTTTTTGAAATTTTCCCTTAAAAAATTTTTGATATGAAAAACTTTCTTACTATTATCTTACCGTAGGTAAGATAATAGCACAGGTGACCAGAAAATTAAAAATTAAATTTGAAAAGATAGAAAATGCCGAAAAATGGAGTAGAAGAAGAAACAAAAGGAAAAAATAAAGGGAGAAAAGAGAAAAGAGAAAAGAGAGAGAAAAAAGAAGAAGAAAGAAGAAAGAAAGAAAGAAATAAATATATAATTCCACTTTAAGTCAAAAAAATAAGGGAAACCCCGTTTGGAGTTTCCCTTATGGCAGGTCAACTGTTAGAATGTGAATTCCAACAGTTTGCCTGTTTTGACGCGACCGTAAAAGTCGTATTTGTAAGGCTTCTTACGTACGACTTTGATGGTCTTGTCTTTGCATGCCTCAAGCAATTGCTTTAAGCATGCCTCGTCAGAGATTGCACCCTCGTGCAACTGACGGCAAAGTTTGTTCAACTCTCCGTCAGGCAGAAGGTCGTTGCCTTCAGCGTCCTCGACGGAAGATAGCAACGTTTTGAGCCAAAGGGGCTCGTAGTCAACGAATGTTCCGTCTGGTTTCTGTAACTGAGTCGTAAGGACTGGGTACAGACGAACATTGTTGATAATCTCATCGTCAGTCGGTGCTGGATGAGTCTTGAGGAATTCTGCCATGTCAGAATCCTTGTAGACAACATCGAGACCGATGAGTTTGATTACTTGTCCGTCAAACCAAACTTTCTTAGTAAAGGTTGACTTTACTGAAAGGCATGTAGCCTTTACCTTAGAGAGCGTCTCTGCGCTCAAGCCTGCATTGTTGAGGCTTTGAAATTTTAGAGCCATGTGCTATAAAATTTAAAAATGAAACGATGCAGATTCCGTTAAAGAACGCAGTTCTGCAAAACTGGATGCTTAATAGCATCAAATAATTATAAGTGTTTAAAATAAACTATTTATGTTTAAAAAAATAAAAAGTGGACAGTCCAAAGACTGCCCAATTTTTATTTACTTCTTGTCGATGTCGTTATCTGCTCCGTCGATTGCGTAAGAGTTCCAAGTGTCGATAGCAGTATAGCTGTTAGCGAAACGCTTATGCGTTCCCTTAACGCAGTAAATCTTATCCTCGCGACAAGAGTTATCTGCATTAAAACGTCCGTTAAGGAAGAAGTCTTTAGCATCTTCTTCCGTCTTAAAGTAACGGACATCTTCAGTCTCGTAAGAGTACTCAACAACTCCACGAATCATATCAACTCGTTGGAAAGTGCAGACACGGTTGTTGATGTGAGCCTGTGTTGCACATTCAGGCACAGCCAATTTGCCCTGAATGTATAAAGCAACACGAGCGATCTCATTAAGATCGTCGTCTACAGCATTCGTGATAAGTTCTTGAAGAGCATTCTTATCAAACTCCTTAGAGTTTGGGAAGATGTTGTTAAGAACTGCAGTTGCGATTGAAGACTTGAAAGATTTAAATTTTTTCATTTTAATAAAAAATTAAAAGATTGAACGGTCGAGAGTCGTCACTCTCATTAATGTAAACAAACATAATCGTCATTATGTTCAAACAATTATAAGTGTTTAAACAGACTATTTATGTCCTAAAACGGATAAAATTTTTATTTGAACCCCACCCCACCCCTGGGGTTCGAATAAAAATCCGTTTTCCAATGCGTGACCCGGGGGGAGGGAACGCAGTGGTGCACTCACCTTTACACAAATATATAAAAAATTTTTCTATTGACTTTTTCGCACATATATTATATTTCGGAATATTTTATAAAAACAAAAAAGGCAGCTCTTATTTAGAGTTGCCTTTGTTTATAAATGGTAAAGTTGCTGGCAATGTTAATATTGCCTTTCTTAATGAATTCATTAACTATGGATTACTGCGTAATTGTTTAGCATATTCAGATCCATATGAATTAATATTTTCTAATGATTCTGCTAATTCATCGTTATCCATTAAATAAAGATTTTCTTTCATTTCATTGAAATTTCCTTTTTTACTTAAATTAAATTTTAATTCATTTAATGTAGCTCTAAGTTCTTTCCAATCATTAGAATCTTTATCCTTAATATTTAATTTATTTAAAAGTGATTTATACTTTCCTTTAATTACTTCTGGTAATAAATTATCTGTAAAATGAGATATATTTTCATGAACTACTGTTCTGCCAATTGCTTCAGGATTTGGACCTATTTGTCTTAGATTTATAAATGTCTAATTGTTATTAGGATTAAAATATCCACCTGTTTTACTTAATTCATCAGAAAAATATAACCAAGGATTAGGAGCAGTAGTTATTTTATTATTAATAACATCTTTAACATAATCTGTTAAAATAGGAGTTTCTGGATAATTAGTATTAAAATTATCCAATTGAGTATTTAATATATTTTTAAATCCGTTCTTTAAACCATCTGCATTAATTCGTTCTAATAATATTCCTGATATATCTGGATCATTATTCCAATTAACAATACCTTTTATTTCTGGATTTTTTATTCCTAAACTACGAGTAGCATTATTTACTTGTTCTAAGTCTTTATATCTAATTGTTTTTGTTGCTGGAATAGGTTCTATATTTTCAAATTCACGTATTTCAGCAAATTCCTTATCCTAAGGATTAATTATTTCATTAGAATTAGTTCTATATCTTTTAGGTAAATTATCAACAGCTTCATTTAGTTTATAAGGCTAATTAAATATAATAGGATTTCCATCACTTAAATCTGAAGAAGTTGCTGTTTTATATTCTGGAAATTCAAACGATTTAACAGATGTATCAAAACTATATTTTAATGGAGTTTGTGAATACTAACCAATAGATTTTAAAGGTCTTTTAGAAATTAATTTCTATGCAGTTTTAGTAATACCATTACCCATTATTCCTGCATCTAACAGATTAAATGCTCCACTAACTGCACATTGTAAATAATTTCCATTTTTAAAATTATTATATGTAGCACTTACACCTGTTTCTGGATTAGCTAAATTATATCCAGCATTTAAAGCACCTGTATATGGATTAGCATATAATACTCCAGATTTAAGAATTGCTTTAATTGGACTTCTGTTATTTTCCCAATCTTCTTTATTTCTTAAACTAATACCTTTTATAGGATTTTGTCTAAGTTCATTTTCTTTATTAATTTCTTCCTAAGTTGGAATGTGTCCATCTTTTATTTTATAATCTTTAGGTAAAGCTTTAATAGAACCTGGATTCATAGCCATATTCTATACAGATTTATTTATTGCCCAATTCTATCCTTCTTTTAAAGCCTTTAAATATTTAATAGTATCTGCTCTTGACTAAGACTACTATGCTGCTTGATTCTACTATGTTTTCTATGACTAAGTTCCAATAGTAGAAGTAGCTCCGTAACCTAATTTCTATTTTATAAAATCTTCAGAAGGTTTTGGAACTTTATTTCCAAACTAAAATTTACTAATCTTCATTTTTATTTCCTTTCCAAATACTTGTTACACTATCAACACCTAATAAACCGCAACAAGAAAGTAAAAATACATCTATCATTTCTGGAGCTTGTATTACTTTAATAGTACAATATATTAATATACCCATACATATTATAAATCCTAAAACTCCACATAGACGTTTACTGCTGAACTAACCATTTTCAGCACTTAGCATTTCTCTAAACCAATTCATTTCTTTTATGAGATATATGATATTTGTTACACACTTTACATAGATAAACTATGTAATCTTTTAAATTCATTTTCTTAATATATTTAAACGCATCTTTTTCAGTTTCAAAAATTATCTTAGTTTTACCACGTTTATTATAATGACAACGTGGTTTCTTATTTTGTAGATTACTTCTTGGAGC
Source organism: uncultured Bacillota bacterium (assembly GCA_946407495.1). GTDB lineage: Bacteria > Bacillota_I > Bacilli_A > RF39 > UBA660 > RUG14891. Next base: position 9,826 of record CAMJOB010000001.1, read on the forward strand.
TAATTTCATAATTATTTCAAATTATATAATACCAATCATCTCTTTTCTTCTCATTATCTAAATCATATTTAATATAATTGCCATTCTGGAAGTATACACTCTAATTAGCATAGTCCCATTTAAAATAACCAACGTAATTTGGTAATAAGGCTGTTTTTCCTGCTTTAATTAATTTTTCAATTTCGCTGTATTTCATAATTACGATAATAATACATATTTATTTTAAAATAACAAAATTTAACATTTAAAAATTTGATTTTGAAATTTTAAGATATATATTTGATTATAATTTAAAAATACAATTTATTTATGGACGTAGTTAGTTTATTTAATTTGTTTTTTCCTGATTTCGATAATACAATCGAAAAAGACGGAAAGATTTACCGAGTAAAACTCGAAGAAATCGAAAAAGAAGACACAGTAAACGTAGCTGATATTAAAAAAGATATTGATAGTTACGTTGAAGACATAGATGCAGAAATCTGGAATGATGCAACAGTTATTTTTTCAAGGAAATATAATATTGCTTATTTCGATAGATTGTTAAAGAAAGATGTTTTAACAAAAGAAGAATTTTCTCAACTTGTAAACGCATTTACTGCTCTTAAAGAGTGTGTAGCAAATGCAGCACAAGCAAGGATTAATTATTTAACCGACAAATATTTATCAAGTGATGCTTAGACAAAAGCTAAAGTTGAAGACTGAATCACTGATTAATGATATTAAGGAAGTTAAAAGAATTGCTTTAGAAAATAAATTAACAAATGAACAGTGGTTCATAGACTTTGAAGACCAACTTAATCAATTAAGTGGAATCGAAGTTATTAATACCTGTATAGAGTTATTTCCTAAACTCACAGGTACAGCAGAAGAAAGATTAAACAAATGGATTCAATATAAAAACTATTGAATCCTTAATATTCCCTTATGGTGTAATGGTCAGCACAGGAGGCTCTAACCCTCTTAGTCTGCGTTCGAATCGTAGTAGGGGTACTTCTTCATACTTTTCACGTCACTAAGGTATCGGATGACCTTATTGATTTTTACTGTTTTTAATCATGATAAAAGGCGGCTTCGTTGTGAAACGAGGTCGCCTTAATTTATTATACATTTCTTGCAAATTTAAGTCTACTACCATAATTAGCATATCTTTTATCTGGACGTTCATAACCATCCATTACAACACGTGTTGCTTCTTCAATAGTTTTAGTCTTTTTAAGTTTTTCTAAAACCTTTGAATATCCATTATTTAATTCATGCCAAACATAATCTAATTGTTGTTTTTTAGATGGAGTATATGTTCCTGTAAAATTGCGAAGACCTATTTGTCTATCTTTAGAAGTCCATTGTGCTAATCCATAACCTGTTATTCCATCTATTTTTAAACTACCTCTTTTACCACCTTGAATGATATTATGAATACCACCTCCTGATTCGTGTAATAAATTACCAACTAAACCGCGTGCTTGATTATATGTTAGTCCTTTATTAACAAAATAATTAACCATATCATTATTTGAAAATTTTTCCTCAACAGATGATTCTCGATTAACTATTTCATTTGGTAAAAACCTATCAAAATAATTAAAGCCTTCGTATTTAGAAATAGGATTATTTTCTTCTGGTTCTTGAAAAGGATTTTCAGTATTTTGATAACTTTTAAGTTTTAAATTATCTAAATTTAAATTAGGAGAAGATTCCATTAAAGTTGCTTCATTTATTGGAATATTCTCATATGGCATATTATATTCACCAGCTTCAACAGGATTATAATATACAAAAGGAACATCATTAACATTCATAATTTATAATTTTTATTTTTAATTTTACTTTTTTACTTGTAGAATGATTCTAATTTGTATTTTAATTTTTATTAAACATTTTTAGTTTGATTTTTACAAAAATAAACATATCTTTGAATATTACAAAATATTTATAAAATTAAAAATTATTTTAATAAACGTGATAATGTAAATGTTATATGGAAATTACTAAACAAAACGGAAATATATGTTTCGCAGAAAAAGAACATATATATTGGGATCAAACAAATCCTAATGCTAAATATGTATCTGTAACTACTTTGATACATAGTTTTACACAACCTTTTGATAAAGAATTTTGGTCAGCGTATAAAGCATTAGAAAAAATATTAGATGCAGAATCTTGGAAAATTTTAAAGAAAGAATTATTACAAACTAAGAAATTTACTAAAGAAATTCTTTCAAATTATGATGTTCAAGAAATTGAATTTAATAAAGTACAACAAGATATACTAGATGACTGGCAACAAGAGAATTTTAAATCTTGTGAACGTGGAACTAAAATACACGCAGAATTAGAAAATTCAATGTATGAAATGGGAGCTAATGTAACTCTTAAAAAATTCGGAGTAGGTGGTACATTTACTTGTGAAAAAAATAGAACAGCATTAGACTTAGAAAATGGAGTTTATCCAGAATATCTTATTTCATACGAATCTCCAGATGGAATATTAAGAATAGCTGGACAAATTGACTTACTTGTTAAACGTGGTAACAAAGTTATAATAATGGACTGGAAAGGACTTCCTTTAAACACAAATATTCCTACACCCGATGGATTTAAACTATTAAAAGATTTAAAAGAAGGAGATATTATTTATGATAAAGATGGAAATTTTACAAAAATTTTACATAAATCAGAAATTCATAATAATCCTTGCTATAAAATAATTTTTGATAACGGTGATGAAATAGTCGCAGATCATGAACATCGTTGGGAAATTTCTTTTAAAACTCAACCATCTTCAAAATGGCATGGTGAGTATAGACAAGAAGTTATGACTACTGAACAAATTGCTAATTATTTAAAGCAAATTAAAGATAAAAAAACTTCTTATAATATTCCAAAAATATTAAATGCTAAACCTATTAAAACTAATAATATAGATTTACCAATTGATCCATATGTTTTAGGTTGTTGGTTAGGAGACGGATCAAAACAATGTGGAATTATAACAAACGAAACAAATAATGTTTTAGGAGAAATTCAAAGAAGAGGATATACATTAGGAAACGATATTTCTGGAGAAAATAGAACATCTTCTTATACAATATTAGGAATATATTCAGCATTAAAACAATTAAATTTAATTAATAACAAACATATTCCAGAACAATATATATTTAAAGCTTCTTATGAACAAAGATTAGATTTACTTAGAGGATTAATGGATACTGATGGTTATTATAATCCAAAACGAAAAAGATTTGTAATGGAAACATCGCAAGAATGGCAATGTTACGATTTTATAAAACTTTTAGGAAGTTTAGGAATAAAAGCTACTAAATTTGATATTATTAAAAAATTAAATGGAAAAGAATTTCATGAATATAGTATTAATTTTAGTACATTATCTTTAAATCCTTTTTTAATGAGAAATCAAAATATTGAATTTCCTATTAAAGATAAATGTTCTTTTAGAAATATAGAATCTGTAGAATTATGTGAAACTATTCCTACTCAATGTTTAGAAGTAGATAGTCCTAGTCATACATTTTTATGTACTGAAAAATTTATAGTAACACATAATACGAATAAGAAAATTGATTTAAAAGGAGGATTTAATACTCAAACTAAATCTACAGCTAAAATGCAATATCCATTAAATACATTAGATGATTGTAATTATATGCATTATACAATGCAATTATCTACATATGCTTGGATGATTAATAAATTATTTGGATTTGAAATAGAAGATTTAATTCTTGTGCATTTTGACCATAATGGAAATAAAACGGTATATCATTTAGATTACTTAGAAAAAGAAGTAGAAAATATGCTCAAATTCCACAAAAAGAATTTATTAAAAGAAATACAGAGAAATAAAAGAGTTCCTATAGAATATTAATCTGAGTAGATATATCGTAACTTTATATTTTAGAGTATTGTAATTTTAAAAATCAAATACTAAAAACAACATTAATTAAAATCGAAAGGATTAATATTTATGGGAATTATAAATCAAAGTAAAAATATAATACAAGGACATATAAATGAGTGGTTTAATTTAAGTGAAGACCTTTCAAGTAAAAGAATAGCCATTTGTAAGAAATGTCCATTATACAGACAGAATACTCCTGGACTTGGTGAAACTTGTGATAGGAGAAAGTGGTTAGATCCAAAAACAAACGATGTGTCTTTAGAAAAGAAAGACGGTTATATTAGAGGATGTGGTTGTAGATTGCGGGCTAAAACCACACTTCCTGAAACAATGTGTCCCGCATTTAAATGGTAATATGTAATATGAATAATCTTAATAGAACAACTTTAACAGAACAAGAAAAATTCGCATTAAACGTAGCAAAAGCAAATGGACTCTCAGGAGACCTTTCAGTAAATAATCAAGACCTTAACGTAATAGTAGATCGTGAAGCTCGTGCTAAATTCAACGATGAAGTAGATAAATTTAACGAAGCTACTATTGATTATGAGAAAAAGATTCACGAAGCTAATGAAAGGCTTTCTAAAGATATGAACAATATTGAGTGTAAACCTTTATTCCAATATATTCATGTTGTACCTTATGATACAAACCCATTCCAGAAATTGGAAAAGAAAGGAAATCTTATAATTCCAACTTATGAACCTACACATTTCAGTAATGAAACAGGTAAAGAAGAGAAAGATAAACCTTATATTATTGTAGCTGATGTTGTAGAGATTGGACCTGAGGTTAAATTTGTAAAGCCAGGTGATGTAGTAATGTATCTTAGAATAAATGAACTCCCAGTTCCTCTTTATAATACAGGAATTAAGTGTGTTCAAGAGCGTAGTGTTATCGCTGTTATTAATGAAGGATTAAGTGAACGTTTTAAAAATATAACAAACAACTAATATGGAAGAAAAAATATATTTCATGCCAGGAGACATAGTAAGCTTGAAGTAGGATATTCCTAACAAGCCTACTATGCTTGTGGTTAAAAAGGAAACCTATATCTTTAAAAATCAAAAAGATAAATAGGATAATGGTTTAATGGGAATTCGTTGTAGATGGTTCGCAAATGATGGAACTCTACAAGAAGCAATTTTTAATACAAAAGATCTTATAAAACTATGATTAACTATTTTCAACAAGGAGGACAAGTTGCTGATGAAAAGCAACAAATGCAAGAAATGTTTATGCAGTATCTTGCAGAAAAATATCAAACAGAAGATATAAACGCATTAGTTTAGCAATTATAGTCAGAACCAGGTGAAACAGGTGAAACTAAATTAGAAGATGAATTAATCTCATTTCAATAGATGTTACAACAAGGTGGACAAGCACCATTAATGGCAGAAAAAGGAGCAAAATTAGATTATATTAAATCACTTAAAGGATTTTGTCCAGACGGAACACAAGTTGAATATTATAAAAATGGTAAGAAAATTTGTGGTAAGTGTATTGCTAAACAAGAAAATGGTGCTAAAATGAACCAGAAGAAATTCTTTACTCCAGCTGATGTTCCATCTGCTTGTAAAGGAGGAAAAGCTAAGAAATCTTGCAATGGTGCTAAACTTACTAAGAAATGTAAAACAGGTGGAACCATAGAATTTTTTCAAAAAGGAGGAACTCCTAAACTTCAAACTATAACTGTTGATGGTAAACAATATGGTCGTTATAAAGCTGGACAGCAATGGAGAGAAGTAAATAATGGTAAATTAGGTTCTGCTAAATACGATATTCGTAATGGTAAAGCACAAATCTTATTAACTAAGGCTGCTAAAGAGCGTGAAGCAAATGAATCAACTGTAGTAAAAGCAAGTGGTGCAAATGCTAAAAACGCTAAATATGGTAAAACATATAGAGGTGGAGTTTATGCAAATGCTGCATCTCAAGCTGAAGCTGAGAAACGTGCTATTAACGATAAAGTACAATATTACGATTATAACGGTAAAGTTTATAAAACTAAGTGGAATGATACTCCAACTGCACAAGGTGTAATTGATAATAGAGTTGAAATGGCTGGTCTTTACGGAAACGACTTAGGTTGGCGTAATTCTGGACGTTATAATGCTAAATCTAGACAGCATCGTAATAATGAAAGAATTTCTGCAAACGGAATGTCTGATGCACAATTTAATGCACAAATTGATGCACAAAGACAACAACAATTTGCTGATCAACATAACGCAGAACTTGCAGATAGAGATTTAGCAAAACGCGCAATTGCATCTGAACTTATGGATGCTTCTACAGCAGGTTTAGCACGTGGATTTAATCCATTCGGATATACAAATGATATAGTTAATGGAAATTATGGTTCACTTGCAGGTAGAGGTGTTGAAGCAGGTCTTACTCTCGCTGGTGGATCACTTATGCCTAAGATTCCTGGTATGCACAGACTTGGAAGATATTCTGATGTATTAAGACTTAGTTTAAATAAAGGATTTGACAAAGTTGATAATTTCTTATGGAATGGTGTTCCTCAAAAAATTGTAAGTTGGGGTGGACGTTATATGCCAAAGAATAATGGTGGCTTTGTTAGAACTTATTTTGCTGAACCTTCAATGAGAACAGGTTTAGAAAATGCTAATCCTGTTGATTTAACAGTTAATATTGGAGGTAAGATGGCTAAAGGTGCTGTTGAAGGTGCTAAAAATGCTGGTAGCAAGATTGGAACAAGTCTTTCTGAGTTTGGACAAGATGTTGGTGCATTAGGTAGACAAATTGGACAAGGAGTTAGTAACACTGGTGCTAAAGTTAAAAACGCTTGGGTTAATCATCCTGATGATGTTATGTTAGGTGCTGGAGTTATAGTTCCTTCAAGTACAGCAGTTGGAATAGCTGGATATAACTATTTTAATAATAAATAATTGAATTATGCAAAAGATCTTTGTATACAATAATGGAACAGGACAAATTGAATTAAACATTCCTGAAATAATTTTAATTGATGAATTTCATGCTTTGATGGATAATAAGAGAAATGTTTGTAAAGAAGATCCTGAAGGTATTCAACATTTAAGAGCATTTAGAGAATTTACTTATATTTGGTTAGCTATTGATTGGTTAAGTTTATATAATGATTATTCTAATCAAGAAAGACACCAAGAAGCATTAAGAGATTCTCAATTAACTGAAGAAGAATTTAATGATCCTATATTTAGAGCAGCTTGTAGAAAATATCGTGAATTACAAAACTCAACACGATCAATTAAACTTTTACAAGCTGCTCAATTAACAGTAGATAAATTTATTGACTACTTTACTAATATAGACCCAGAAGAAAGAGATCCTCAAACTGGAAAACCTATATTTAAAGTAAAAGACATTATGGCAGAAATGTCTAACCTTAGTAAAGTGTTAGAAGAATTGAAAATTTTAACTGACCAAGTTAAGAAAGATACACAAGCTGAATCTAAAATTAGAGCAGGAGCAACAGAAGGATATACTCCTAATTTTTAATTATGAGTGAAATTAAATATAATAAAGATGGAAGTATTGCTAAGAAAAGAGGACGTCCTAAAAAGTAGAAACCTGAAATTCCAATAGAACTTCCACAAGAAGTACAAGATATAATTAAAAAGGCTACTGAAGAAGTTCCAAAAATTACTGAAGTTCAAGAAGATCCATTAGCTAAAGTAAAAGAAGCTGTAAGAGATTCTTTTAATGGATGGGATGTTCCTAAAGAAGAACGTATTACACGTTTTGATAAAAGACTTTCTTATGAACTTACTGGATATAAACCAATTACTGCAACTAAAAGTTTAGACTTTAGACCAGAATGGTTTACAGAAGCCAGAGATACCTTTTTAAGAACAGGTAAATATTGTAGTTATCCATTTCGTTCTAAAGCATACGATGACTTTTGGCATGAAGAATATGTAAGATGTAGAGATGGATATACTGTAAATGGTTATACACTTACAGGACCAAACTATTATTATCTTAACTATTATCAATTACCTAATATTGATGTAGAGAAAGCGGGTAGTGGACGTTTAGCTGTATTTCCAAAATTCTTAGTATTTCAATATGAGTTCTTTCATTATTTTGAAATATGTAGAATACTTAAAAAAGATGTATGTTTGATGAAAGCTCGTGGAGTAGGATTTAGTGAGATTAACGCTGCCATTTGTGCTTGTATTTATAATTGCTTTAGAGAAAGTAACTGTATGATAACAGCACAACTTAAAAACTATCTTGATAAATCATTAGATAAAGCATGGAACGCTTTATCTTTTACAAACGATAATACAAGTGGTGGTATGTTCAAACTTACACAAGTGCATAACACTCAATATTATAAAAAATCATCTTGGTACAAAAAAGAAAACGGACAAGATATTGAAACAGGTTGGAAATCACAAATCGTAGGAATTGTAGCAGATACTGATGCTAAGATTCGTGGTGATCGTGTTGACTTACTTGTTTATGAAGAGGCTGGATCAAATACAGCTTTACGAAAATCTTATATTAAGGGTAAAGCCTTAATATATATTGGTGGTAAAAAGTTCGGAATAAGAATGTGTGGTGGTACAGGAGGAGACCGCGGTATTGCACTTGCAGACCTTGCAGATATGTATAATGATCCTGAGTCTTTTGATGTATTACCATTTTATCACAATTATACACCGTCTGGAGATTGGATTGAAACTGCTTATTTCATTCCTTCTTATATTGGAGCTGTAACAGAATACGGAGAAGATGCTGATGGTGTTAAAAGAAGACTTCTTGATGAAAGAGGTTATTGTTTTTGGGAAAATTACAAAGAACAATTAGATTACGATAGATCCAAAATTAAAAATCCTAAAGCATTAATTGAACATTGCGCAGAGTATTGTTATACTGCTGATGAAGCCTTTGCACTTGAGGGTGAAAATAAATTTAATAAAGTTTTATTAACAGAACAATTAATGCGTATTCGTGTTTTAAAACAAGCACCTAAATTTGATTATGGTGTACTTAAATTTAAATACGAGTCTGGAAAACAACATACAAGTGAAAACGTAAGAGGTGTAACTTGGCAATCTACCGCTAAAGGTCCAGGAACAATCAAGATTCTTGAGCATCCTTTATGGGAATGTCAACCTAAGAAAGATGAATCTGGAATGATAATCTGGAATCCACCTGATAAACAAGCTAATTTATATGTAGCTGGTTGTGACGGTATTGACTTAGGTAAACAAGATACATCTGAATATACAAAAGACCCTTCTGATTTTTGTCTTGTTATTTATAAAAGACAATTTGGATTAAGTGATCCACAGATTGTTGCTATTTATAAAGATAGACCACAAGACATAAGAGAAGCACATGAAACCGCAGTTAAATTAGCAATGTATTATAATTGTTTAATTAACATAGAGGCTTCACGTATATCGTTAGTCGGATATTGTAGAGACCGTGGATGGTTAAATTATTTAATGAAACGTCCAAGTATGTGTTTTTCTGATGTTACAAGAAAACATAGAGCAGGTTTACAATATGGTGTTCCTGCTACTGTAGCAAACATTGACCACCATACCGATTTAACAAGAGATTTCATAAATGACTATTCACAAGGTATTTGGTTTGAAGAGTTCTTAGTAGAAGCTACCAAATATAGTGATGAAGAAAAACGTAAATTCGATATTATTGCTGCTACAGGTATGGCACTTATGGGTAATGAAGAATTAGGTTCATTAGTTCCTAAAACAGTTGCACCTGTAGAAGTAAGACATCAAGATATTGGATATTATACAGATGATAGAGGAATTAAACGATTTGGTGTTATTCCAGATAAATACGCTGTTAAACTTAAAATAACACCTCCAACTAAAACATATGGATATGGAAGACAAACTAACCCAAGATATAGAGACTATTAAACAAGAAGTTATTGATATAGTTGAAGAATTATATGAATGTAAATTTATAGGTAAATTAAAAGTTACAGCATTAGATCCTGTTGGATATTCTGTAGCAATTGATTTATTATAGGGTGAAGATCCCATATTTATCACTGCAGAATTTCCTCATGATAAATTCTTAAAATTCTTATGTGAAGAATTAAGAATGAGAACTTTAGATAGAGTACAATTATTTGGTTTATATAAAGTATTTCCTAAATGACTGCTGAAGACGAAAGATTAATAGAATTAACAAACAGAACGATTTCTGATTTAGTATACGAAAAGACGGAACTTCAGAAAGCGTATAACATATATAATGGAAAACGCGACAAAGAGTAGTATAAGTATCTTGAAGATAATTTCGGAATAGGTACACCTACCTCTGTCGAGTTTACTCCATTAGTAAGAAAGCACGTTGATGCTATGGTAGGTGAGTTTTTAGGAACTCCTATATTACCAAAAATTACGTGTAAAGATAAAGAAACAATAAGTAATATACAACGTGAAAAGCAACTTAAAATAAATGCTGAAATTGTAGATTATTTAAAGCATCATTTACAAAATTAGATTTTAAGATTTATTACAGGAAAAGCAATGGATGATACTTCTGTTAAAAATAAACTTCAACAAATTGTAGAAGATTTAGATGAAGATTTTATTTCTGAATATGAAGTTGCTGCTTAGAATGTAATACAATATATTTTACAAAGTAGAAGAACTGATTTATTAACTAAATTAAAGTTAATTTTACTTGATTTATTTATATCAGGATATACTTTTTATAGAGCTAAACCTTCTACTGCAAAAACTAATGTTGAAGTAGAAGTTTTAGATCCAAGAAATACATTTATTGATAGAAATCCAGAATCTCCTTATGTAAAAGATTCATATAGAGCTGTAGTTAGAAAATGGTTGAGTAGACCAGAAATATTAGCTCGTTATGGAAAAGATTTATCAAAAGAAGATGTTGATAAATTAAGAGAAGAATTTGAAGGATTAGATCAAGGTGGAAGTTTTTATAGAAGAAGTCTCGAAGGTGTTCCTTCTCCAATGTCAGAAGGAATACAAGCAAGATTTGAAGGAACAATAGGTCTTGATGCTGAAAGTAATGCAAATTATAGACTAATTCCTGTATATGAAGTAGAATGGATAGAAACCGATGAAAATTTTGTAATGCAGAGATATGAAACAATTCGTATTGGAGATAACCAATCAGAAGATAGTTTCTTTATCTTAAAAGGAAAGAATGAAAATGTAGTTCGTTCTAAAGATGATCCTGCATTTTGTACATTATCAATAAATGGTTTATACTTTTTAAATAGAAACGATGAACCTTATTCTTTAGTTTTAGCTTGCGCGCATCTTCAAGACAAATATGATATACTTCACTTTTTCAGAGATAATCTTATTGCAAATAGTGGCACTGTTGGTGATTGGATCGATGTCTCGCTTATTCCAACATATTTAGGACCAGAACCAACAGAAAGACTGCTTAAATGGATCAGTTACAAAAAATCAGGAATAGGATTAATTGATACAGCTCAAGAAGGTAGAATTGCTTCAGGACAAGCTCCACTTAATCAAACTTTTAGTGGCTTTGATGATACTATTAAAGCTCAAGCAATTCAATCTATACAATTAGCAATAGAAGATGTTGAAAATAACTGCTCTTCTATTACAGGTGTATTTAGAGAAAGACTTCAAGGTATAGAACAACGTGATGCTGTTACTAATATTAAACAAGGTGTTCAAAACTCGTTTATTGTAACTAAGCAATGGTTCCATCAAATGGATACTATTACTGCAGAATTATTAATTGATTCTTTAAATGTTGCTAAAGTTGTTTATAAAAAAGGACTTACAGGAACAATTATTCTTGGTGATAAAAGACAGAAAATATTTACTGCTTTACCAGAATATTTCACAGTAACTGATTATGATATAAGTGTTGTTACAAGTTCTGAATTAATTCAAGACTTGGAACAAATAAAAGCAGTAGTTCCAGAATTTATTAAATCTGGACAATTACCTGCTGATATATTATTTGAAATTATAACTTGTAAGAGTCCATCTGATATTAAAATAAAAATCAGAAAAGCCTTAAAGAAACAAAAAGAAGAAAATAATACAATTCAGCAATTACAACAACAATTACAAGAAGCTCAACAACAATTACAACAATTACAAAATGAAAATTCTCAGCTTAAATCTAAGGTTGAAGCACTTAATGAAAAGAGACTTCAATTAGATGCTCAGAAAATTCAACTTGATAATAAAGTTAATATGTTTAAAGCTCAAACTGATAGAGATTACAAAACAATTGAAGCACAAGTTGATCAAGATAAAGTTAAGATAGAACAGGCTCAATTATACGATAATAATCCATATAATGATAAAATTAGAATGTCATGAATAAAAAGTTATCAAGTTTCGAAAGTATATCTACCTCAGAAATAAATGATAGTTCAGTTTATGTATCTGCTGTTTAGAAATTAAAAGATGGTAGTTATAAAAATATTAATATTCCTATTTCTCAACTTTCTGGTTTATGGAATAACGATGTTCAACTGGCTATTGCTAATGCAGATTTTGAGGGAGGTGCAATTGATGCTGAAGTAATTCATCAGGCTGCTTTATAGGCAGTAGATGCTGCATTAACAGAAGCAAGACAGGCTGTTAATGCAGCTATCGCTGCTGCAAATGATTTTGCAGGAGATGTTGCTACAGGTAATACAGCAACATAGAAAGCAATTGCTGATGCTCAACAGCAATTAAATCAAGCTATTCAAGATGGACAATCTGTAGTAGCTTAGATGCAAACTATGTATGCACAATATTTTGGAGATAATGGTGAAGTGCGTCAAGCATTAAACGAAGCAAATAGAGATTTAAATACATCTAGAGCACTTTTAACTTCAGCACAAGAAGATTTACAAGCATTAGCAAATGGTGAAATTACTCCAGAAAGTTTACATGAAATCGAAAGAACTGTAAACGGAATTAAAGAAATGTGGGGAATTGAAGGTACTTATGTTAATTCAGAAGGTACTGTTGCAAATAAAGTGTTAGAATATGTAGACATGGCATTAGCACAAAAGAATTTAAAAATGACTAACATTAATGGTGAAACTAATAATGTTACATCATTTGAACAACTTGTTGATGCTGCTAATGGAATGTACACAACTACATTAAATAGAATGAATACTGCTGAACAAAAAGTTACTCAAATGCAAGAAGAGTGGGATGTAACAAAAGGTGAAATGTCAGAATATGTAAAAACTTCTGACTTTAGCGATCCTACTAAAGCATCACTTAAATCAGCAGTAAAATCAATGACTGATAGTTTAATTAAACAAACAGTTAGAGATACAACTTTAGATGTAATCACAACAATAACTATTCCTATTAACTCACCTCAAGGTTATACAGTGAGAGTTCCAAATATTGAAAAAGAAACTTTCTATTATATGTCTTGGGATGATGCAGAAGGTGATAATGCAATTCCTTTAAATTATCAATTTAAAGTAGTTGCAAGTGGTAATGCTGTCCCATCTGCAGATAATAATAGTTGGAGTCCTTTAACTTTAGATGGAGTTAATTCTCCTACTGTTGTAGCCTATGACAATGAAAATGTTATTCCAGATACTAATGATAGATATTTATTCATTCAGTATAATGGATTAGGACCAGCAACTAAACAAATTGATGTAAAAGTATGTATTGAAAAATACTTATCACAAACACAAATATAGCAAACAGCTAATGCTATTGTTTTATCTGCAATTAATAGTTTAAAAGAAGGAGGACAATTAGCATCTAGTTTAACTCTTACAGACGACCAAATTAGTACAGCTGTAAGAAGATATTTTAATAGTATTAATTTCAATGCAACTAGCATAAAACAAACTGCCGATCTTATTCAACAAACAGTATTAAGTTTCTTAGACGAAGGAAACAACAATTATAGAACATTACAATCTGTAATTAAATCTGCTAAAGATTCTATTGAACAATCTGTTGAAGATTATACTTTAACTTTATTAGAAGAATTTAAAAATAGTGCTCCTAATACTGACCATAAAATAAATACTGATTATAGTATTGATAATAGTGGTTCAAGTATCACATTTAAAAATAGAAGAAGAATTATTTCAAATCTTGAACAAGGACATACATATTTTATAAAATGCGTTGCTTTATCAAAAATTTATTATAAGTACGGAACTTATAATTTTGCAAATGTAAACGTAGATGTTGCTTTCCTTGAAAATGAAAATAACGGATGGACTAAAGTTGTAACTCCAGATTCTATTAAAGTAGATGTTCCTAGTGATGCATCTTGGAGTACAATTACATTCTTCATAGAATGTGCAAAGAATAATGCTAATCCACCTCAGTATTTAGCAAATAATGATTTTTCTGTTCAAGTATTTGAAACTGCAACATCAAAAGCTGCTAATTTCAAAATTACTCCTGAAATGATTAAAGAAACCATTAGTGGTGATACAGGAGCTGATGGAATTATCCATTAGATTTATCAAAGACTTGCTCGTCCAAGTGGAACTTCAACAACATGGGGAGAAGTAGGTGGTGGATTCTTAAATCAAGCACAAGTTGATGAGAGTGCAGAAGAAATATGTAGAACATTAATGGGAATGAGTACAGGAGATGCTTCTACTGATCCTATTGTTAGATCAAGTGAGTTAAAACAATCTTTAGATGAAATAAAATCAGATGTAAGTAAAATTCAGTATTTAGCTCTTAAAAACGAAGGAGATGATGCTCTTTCATCTGAATATTTCGGAATAAGTAATAAATCTGGATTTAATTATTTAAATGGTATATCACAATATTAGAAAGGTCCAGAATTTGATATAACTCCAAATGCAGATGCTTTTGGATATTTTAAAATAAAGGTTCCTTATCCAAATACAGACTATACTCTTCTTTTAGTTGATTTAGATAAATATAATTTTGGAGAAGTTCACTTTGTAAATGCTGAAACTCTTAATAGCATTACAGAAAATAACTTCAAACAAGATAAATCACATACATCTTGTGTTTATACACCTGATACTAATTATCCAACTAAAAATAAATTAAATCCATTACATTTTGAAAGTGTAACAACAGGATATTTATCATTTAAAATAATTAGAGCTGCTGGCAATAACAATACTTTAAATGCTACTTATTTTTAGAACAATCCTGTTCATGTAAAATTAGGTATTCCTACAGATGTTGCTGTTAGTAACATTAAACAAACAGCGGATTCTATAACAGAACAAGTAAGTAGTTTAGAAGAAACATGGGGTCCAAATGGAGAAAAAGCTCAATCATTAAATACAGCTTTATAGAGTATTACACCAAATGCTATAGAGTCTGTAGTAGCAGAAGAGATTGATGGTAAATTAACTGGTTACTCTACAATAGAACAAACTAAAGATTTTATTGCTTCTACTGTTGGTGCAGCTGGTGCAGTAACTAATAAATTCCATGATCCTTTATTTAAACATGATTATAGTTATTGGCATAGAAGATATAGTAATTATCCAAATTATTCTAATATTGCAAATATAGTTAGTCCAGCTGCTAACGTATATAATAAATATTATGATAATAACAATAATTATTATCAAATAAACTCTTCAAATATATTAGAAAAAGATCTTAAATCATTTATAATATATGATAATAATACTTTAAATATTAACGGTTTAAGTGCTGAAGATAGAAGACATATTTATGGATTATATACAAATTTAAAAGTAATATCTGGTAATAAGTATACAGCATCATTTTATATTAAATTACCTGCAGTTTTTAGTTCAGGATATACATCACTTATCGATGTTCCTAATTCAAATAACAAATTTAGATGTTCTTTCCAAAATCTTATGTTAAATGTAGGATTTGTAGATGAATTAGCAAAATTAACTCCTAATTTTTATATTACTCTTCTTTCTACAGAAAATTCTCTTGAAGATATAGAAAATACAGAATATACTATTGTTGATGGAGAAGAAGTTGAAAATTGGAGTTCAGAAACTCTTTATAATACTCAACATAAAAAAGCATATAAGTTTAATAATCAAGGAAATTTAACAGGAAATGGATTTAATAATGGATCAGTTGATCTTGATCAATTTGGATTATGGATTAAATTCGGATAGGGTAATTTATTAAATTATTTAAATAAAGCATTTACTATAAGTCTTGGAGATGTTGATAATTCTGGTATAAATATAGAATAGAATATAAGATATAGATGGTTTAAAATATGGTTTACATTTACTGCTGATAATAAGCATATTGTTAAAAATTCCGATACTTCATTAACAAATATTGTGGATGATCGTGATAGAGCATTTTGTTTTGAACCTTGGACTAATATTTATTCAAATAAATATTCAAGAATATTCTGTGAATTTGCTGCTCCTATGTTAAATTCTGGAACTACACCTTTAAAGTTTAGTTCTCAAGAAAAATCTGATGAAGTTTATAGTGTAATTAGTCAAACTAAAAATGCAATTGATTTATCTATAAATAATGTTAGACAAGGATTAGAAAAAGTAGGAATAACAATAGATGCTGAACATCCAGAAAAAAGTAAAATAAAACTTAATGCAGATGTATTAGAAGCTGATTTAGCTGAAGCTACATTTACAGGAAATATTAAAGCAAAAAGTTTTGAAGTACAACCAGAAGGTAGTGATAGTTCTATTTCATTAGTTATTTATAATCCAGACGATACTAGTTTTGTTCATAAATATATAACTGATCACAATACAACTTTAAAAATAAGTGCGGGAACTCCTGTTTTAGTTTCAACTGTAGGTGAGGATGTATATTTAATAAACTTAACTAAGATTAATAAAAATGGAGACATTACATATTATTTTAAAATACGAACAGATATTCCTATTACAATAAAAAATATAGGATATTCTGAAGAATCTGGAAGTACTATATCTACATTTAAAATTAAACCAGTAAAATACTTTTTAGATAATGTTTATAATATATATTTAGAGAAATATGTAGCAGAATCAATTGTAGATACTTAGAATAACACAATAACACTTGGTAATGTTACTTCAAATTCTTTCTATAATAGTCTTAATTGTAGTGGTTTTACTTTTAAGTATTCTACAAATGAAGGTGATAAGTCATTAACTTTTGACGGTAATGATAAACCATATATAAAATCTACAGGAGTTTTAAAATACAAATCTATAAATTTAAAACAAGTTGCACAAAACATTAGAGATATTAATTATTTTTCTATTAATAGTCCTGTATTTTCATTAGATTATTCAAGGGGCGGCGATATTTATGATATGCCAATATACAGACATAATTTTAGTCAACCAGGTAATTCTGCTTATGATTCAGCTGGAAATCTTCATGTTACAAATGAAGGTTCATTAAGAATGTTTAAAGTATATAAAAACATAAATAGTTCAGGAACATTAATTGATTTAACTCACTTTGAAAATAATAAGCGTTCTGATGATAAATATTGTTATGCTATAGAATCTAAAGATCGAACAACAGGAGAGATTTTCTATCAAATCTTAGGATTTTATAATATTACAACTTATTTTGGAGATCTTACAAATAATAATCGTTATTATGGTGATATTTATGATGTTGAACAAGGTGATGGTTCAAAATGTTTTTCAATAGCAGAAAATATAATTAATAATTGTTTTGTAATAGGATGTTTTATTAGTAAAAATCTTAATGAAAATACATTAACTGATAATAATAATAGCTATAGAGTATTTTTCAATGAAGATGAATGTACTAGACTTAATGACAGATTATCACGTGGTTATGCAGGAGCAATAGGAAAAGCTAATAATTCTTGGAATAGTAAAAAAATTATAGTAGATAAGTACAATTAATAAAATTAAAATGGAAGGGAATGATTCTCTTCCATTTTTTATTTATTTATAAAATAAATTTTGAAAATTTAAATATTTAGTTTACTTTTATAAATAATCAATAAATATGTAATTATGAATACATTAATAGACCTTTGTAAAAATCAAAATTGTGAAATAATAGTTACAGGAAAAGAACTCGATTAGAACTATTATGCTTAGGAATTATCAACAGAAATAGGTTCTTTTCGATATATTGACACAGTAACTATTAATGTATTGTATAAAGTTAATTCTAATAATGAAGAAACTTTAAAAACTATGCAAATAGTTCAACATTTACAAGAAAATGTAAACGGAGAGATTATAAATAATTTAGATAAAACACAATTTCAATTAGATGAAGACGGATTATATAGAATAGCTCATATTATAATTCCTACAAGAGAGTGGTTTGATCTTATGATTTCTAATTATGGAATTGAAAATATTCCTTATGACAATATTTATGTATATGATAATTTAAAGATATATAAATATACAAATAATGAATTTATACAAGTTCCTTATTCTGAAATATTTGAACATGACTCAGAAGGATCAAATATTGAAAATTCTACATTATCTTTTACGTGTAATGAAACTTTTTCATTTTGTCATACTAAAAAATGTTATACCAAAATTGCAACAAAGTTATTAAATAAATATTGTCCTTTAGATTGTAACCTTGAATCATTTAGGGAATTAATATATAAAAGGGATTTACTTTGGATGGTAATGAATGTTATAACTTATTTACTTGAATTAGGAAGTTTCTTAGAAGCACAAAGAATTATAGAACAATTTACACATTGTAATGATTTTTGTAAAGAAGAATTAAAAAGTAAAGGAGGAGTTAGCTGTGGATGCGATACGAATAATGAAAAACTCGGTCATTTCTGATTTTCAAAAATTACTTAAACGATTAAATGTGGGTTATTAGGACGATTATCAAAAGATATTGACTAAAATAACTTTTATAGAAGTGGCAAGTTAGTTAAAAAATCCTTACTCAATTTATGAAAAATTATTAAGTTATGAATGATACTTTTGTAAAAAATTGTTGCGGATCAGGAATATACGGAAGTCCTGGACATTCAATAGATTTTAGTGGGAATGGTGGAAACAATAATGGAAATAATGGAGGACAAACTCCTGTTACCATTGATGATTCAAACTATTTTAAAATAACTAAATTATTTTAGGAATTAGATACTGAACTTAAAAAAAGACAAGCAAGATAGAACTTAGGAATTTTATTAGAAAATTTCGCTACTACTGAAGATTTATTAGAATATTTAAGAATTAGTGATATTGATTTAACTCAGTTTTTAACACAAGCTGATTTAGAAAATTATATCACAAGAGAAGAATTTGAAAATTCTGAATCACATTCTAATAGTAGATTAAAAATGGAGTGGAGTAATGACTTAGGTAAAATGAAAGCCACTCTTGAAGATGGAGACGTTTATGTAAGTAGTGCTTGGGAAAAACTTACAAAACCTCTTTCACCAACTATTGCAAATAGTTATTTAAATCATACAGTTAATACAGGTAGTGTTAAAATAGTTGTTACAAATAGACAAGTAGGTGCTGCCGTATATTATTCTGTAGATAATGGAGCATATCAACCATTAAATAATAATTCTTTTACATTAGATAGTGGATTCCTTAATGATAACACTAATACTGCAAGAACATTTGTTGTAAAAGTTAAATGTTATTATAATGGTATACAAAGTGATGAAGCAACTTATCAAATTGTAGTATCTCCTAAGTGTAATGCTGGTGTTATAACAATTAACAAAAATGGAAACGATAACGATTTCTCAACTAACGCTACTGTTATATTAACACCTTCTAATACAAAATGGGTTAATAATCAATATTCACTCGATGGTGGAGTAACTTGGTTTAACTTTAATAAAAATCCAAGTGACAACACAGATATTCCATTTGTTGTTCAGAATGTTTCACAATCTCAAAATGCAGGTAAATATCAAATTAGAAGTACATATCCAGGCTATGAAAGTGCTTCAGTAAGTAGTCCAGCGTTTATATTAAATGCTAAAAAGACTTATTATGGTTGGAGTACTAAAGAAAATATTACTACATTAAATGAAATTGTAGCATTTGGTACATCTGTTGAAGCATCTGGTTTGCAACCAGGTTCAATTGCTGGAACTTATCCATTAGGAGTTCCTAGTGCTCCATCTTATTTATGGGTATTCCAAACAGATTATTTACGTCCTTCTCAATTCTTTACATCTGCCGATGACCAAATAGGTTGGGGTATGATACAAATGGAAAGTGTTGGAGGATATAATTGTTATCGTAGTGAAGTATTACAGAAAAAAGAAGCTAATAATATTTATATAAAGTAATATGGCATACAAATTAACTTAGCAACTAACTAGTGGTATGTATAACAGAGGTGTTCTTAATACCACAGATGTAGACGATATAGATTCAAATGGAGTAAGAAGAACACAAAGAGAAATAAATGCCGATATTTATTCTAAACTTCCAAGTTCAGATACTGCAATAGCAGGTATAACAAAGGCTTTGTTTGATTCTGAAACAAATGAAATTAAATTTACAAACAATGATGATACAGTAATTTGTACTTTAGATGCTACACCTTTTTTAAATGATATAGCTATTGATGATATAGCTGTAGAAGATGCAGTAATAGACAATGAAACTGTAAAATGTCTTGTTTTTAAATTTAATGATGAAAATAAAGAAAATATAAATATTCCTTTAGAAGATTTATACATTCAATTACAACCTCTTCTTACTGAACTTCAGAATGATATAAATAGTTTAAAGGATAGTCGTTTATTTAGAGAATAGAACGGAGGACTTAAAACATCTGAAGTTCTTAGAGCTTTCGGAAAAGATTCTTTCGCTGAAGGAAAAGGTATTTACAAAGCATTTGAACTTCGTGAAGATTATATTCCAGAAACTAATTATGTTTTCTTACTTGTAGAAGATAATGTTGGACAAAATATAACAATAGGTTCTAAATTATATTATCCTAAGAAAGTTGAAACTACAACTATACTTTCAAAATCATTAAAAGAAATTTATGAAGATTCTTTCTTAACATTAGAACTTGAATCTGCATTTGTAAAAGATATAAGTGCTGGTGAAAACGTTTATGTAAAGATTGATAATAAATATGTTCCTATTGAAGTTGTAGATGATTATACAGCTGGAGATACAGAAATTAATGTTAACGAAAATGCTTTCTATAATATAGAAGATGGAGCAACTCTTTATGCAAATGTAACTGACGATCAATACGCTACAAAAATCGTTACTAATTTAGAACATTATCATGGAGATAATGATTATGAAGCAATTAAAGTATATTTTGATTCAGCTATAGAATATAATTTAAATACAACTGATACAATTTATATTGAATCAGGAATTGCTTCAGGTGAAGGCTCTCACGCAGAAGGACTCGGAAGTATTGCAAAAGGAGATTTCTCTCACGCATCTGGAGTATTCACAAATACTACAAATGAAGGAGAATTTGCTTGTGGTAACAGAAATGTATCTACTCCAAATGTAACATTATTCTCAGTAGGAATAGGTGGTCAAGAGCAAAAAAAATGTGACCATTTAAATGCTTTTGAAATAAACAAAGATGGAGATTTATATATAAAAGGAACAGGTGGTTACGACGGAACAAATATAACAGGAACAGGAGTTAAATCAGTACAAGAAGTTCTTTCTGATGTTGGAAACAATGCAGCATTAGAAGCAAGAGTTTCAGCAATAGAAGCAAGATTTGTACAAGAAATTATTGATAAGATTACAGGTGGTATCAGTTTCACATTAGGAAACTTATACGCTGGTTATCCTAAAACAGTTACTGCAACAGGTACGATTTCTCTTCCTTCAGAAGTTACAGTTGATAAAATTACTTCTATTAAATTAGTAGGTAATGGACAAACTGTAGAAGAGTCAGGTCAAACTTCTGTTAATATTCAAAATAGTGTAACTGCACCTCAAACCTATACATTAACTGCAACAATAGCAGCACCATATACTAAAACAATTAGTAAATCTGCTACTATTAATCAAGTTTGTCCTATTTATATAGCACTTGTTGATTCTAACATTGATACAGCAGCTAAAGTAATTACAGAAATTGCGAAAGTAGATAATCTTTACTCTCCAAATTCTCCTCTTAGTAATATTAAATCAATTACTAATAAAGCATTTACTTATGCAGCTAATCAAAGATTAGCATTTATTTGTGGACAAAGTGGAATAAGAGTTAAACAAGTAGGAGGTTTAGCAGATGATCCTTACACAGTTAATGGAGAATCAACTACAATTAATGGAATGACTGCTTATGTATATTTAACAGGTACACAACAAGCAGGAACAAGAAATATAACTTTTAACCCTTGATAAAATATGAATATAAATAACGGAAAAACAGGAAACGTAAACATCCCTGGAGCACTTCATTCTACAGGTGGCGATGGAGATGGTCAAGTAGGTGGAGTTGTAGCTTATGCTGGAGATATTTACGATGAAACTCTTGGGAAGAATCAAAAAGAAATTAACCAAACACTTTTAGATGGAAGTGCAGATTCTAATGTTATAGTTGTTGCTTTAAATGATTTAAATGAGAAAGTTGAAGAACAAGAAAAAGTTACTTCTGAAGCATTAAATGATTTAAATGAAAAAACAGATAATTTAAATAAAGATATTGAAGATTTAGAAAAAACTACATCTTCTTCATTAAACGATTTAAACGATAAATTAAATAATTTAGATAATAATGAAACAATCACATCTATTTCATTAAATGATTTAAATGAGAAAGTAGATGATTTAAATGATAAAACAAATAATGATGAATTAGTTACAGCATCTGCTTTAACTGATTTAAATGATAAATGTATACAAAAAGATGAAGATGGAAATGTAATTATTTAGAAAATTAAATTAGATGTATCAAAACCACCTAGACAAATAAATGAAAGAATAAAAATACAATTTATAGATGATATAGATTTATTTGTTTCTCAATATATAAAATTACTTAAAATTATATACGAATCTGAAATATCTAATCTACCTGCTGATTAGGTAAATGAATTTTGGAATGAACAAGAACAATCAATTCGTGAAAGACAAGAAAATTATAAATTATTTATAATTAATAATGATAAATATAAAAATTTAATAATTTCTGAAATTTATGATGCTAATAATAATTTAGTAGAAGAAGTAGAAGGTGAAATTCCAGGATTGATTATGATTCCTAAAGAATCTTCTATTGTAGCTAATACTGATTATTATCTTAATAGTTTTCATGTAATTGATGAAGAATTTATAACTATTTTTGATTTAAAAAGATCAGGAAAACTTTATTTACAAGGAGTAGGTAATTATGGAGAATCTAATTCTAATGAAGAATCAGATGAAGAATCAAGTGAAAATTCTGAAAATCCTAAATCAGTACAAGAAGTAATTTTTGATTTAAAAAATAATTTACAAAATCTAAATTTAGATTTTAAAAATAATTTAAAAATAGACAGTCAAGGAAATTTAGTTGTTCATGAAATAGGAACTTACGAAAAAGAAACACATGGATCATCTGGCTTTCATTTATCAGATGATTATGAAAAAATATATACAGCTTTAACTTATGATCCAGATTCTTCTACTACTCCTCAATTGGATGTTTATACTCAAGAAGAGTTAAAACAAAAATTAGTACAAGATAATTTAATTAATCCTGATTATTATTATTATGTAGTAGTAAATTATGATGGATCACCATATTTAGCAGGTGATAGTTTTTATAATCCAAATAATATTGATGGTTTTTCAAAATTTGTAAGAATAAGAATGAATGACGATTATGTTGAGTTTTCTGATTATATTGAAAAACGTAATAATGATGATATTATTGCTTATATAGTAATTGGATTAGAAACAGAATTTTCTGGAGATCTTTCAAATGTACTTTTAATGTATGACCATTATCCTAAATTTGATAAATATATAAGTAAAATCAATTTAAATGATGGAAAGTTATATTTATCAGGAATAGGTAATTATACACCAACAAATCCTTCTTATAATGGTATTCTTAGTCTTTAGGAAGTAATTGCAAATTTAACAAGCAGAATTGAAACATTAGAAAATCAATTAAATGGAGGAAATTCTTAATAAATTTTAACGTATTATTTTTGTTAGTTAAATTAATAAATTGTATATTTGTTTATATTTTATTAATTTAATTAACAATGTAATATGAACGATATACGAAAAACTTTAATGTTATTAAAAAACATAAACAAATACGGAATATTCGCATTAACTTTAATATGTATTATATATTGTGGTTTAATGTATTTTGGATATGATTATTTTGGTATCCATTTAGCTTTATTCGGATTTGCTTTAGGTTTAAGACTAACTTTATCAAAAGTATTTGGTTTATGTTGGGTACATAGATTATGTATTATTTATATATTTCTTATATCATTTTGCGTAGCAACATTAAGACATAATATATTTAATATATTAGGCGTAGATATAAAATTAATAGAAGGTTTGTTATTTGGAATAGGACTATTACTTATTCCATTAACGTTTTGGAAACTTAAAAACAAAAATTGTTAAATTATGAATAAATATTTAAAACTTTTCGAAACAGAAGACGATTTTAAAAGTTGTCTTGAAGCTAAAATTGGTGGTGATAATACCGAAATGGGATTTCCAAATGTATCTGTAATAGGAGTAGAAGATAGTAATGGAAATTTTTCAGCAAGTGACGTTTTTTATATTAAAGATCTTAATAAAGCTGAAGCTGTTCGTGAGTATTTACGTTTAAACGGTAGTCGTTGGATTAATCCTACTGATATAAATATTGTATCATCAGAAGGACACGAGATAAAAACATTAAGTGTAACTATTAATAATCATATGGGTTATAATGGTTATCCTGAAAATTGGGCTGTTGTAAGATTTCAACCATATGATTGGTATGATAAAAAAACTAATACTACATATTATGCATTTATAAGTAACGATGCTTATAAAAATATCACATATAGTACTGGAAATATAAATGTTCTTGATGGAAATGATATCGCAATAAATCTTGTAAAAGGTTATAATGGATATGGGCCTAATGAACGACTTTCAAGTTATAATCCTCCTGATAATACTGTACCTCCATTTCATGGAAAAATCATATATGTAAAAGATTTATCAGGACATACAAGTTATAACGATACACTTCATGAAATTTATGAAAGAACATTTAATGTAGATGCACAGAGTAATCTTACATTTAATGATGATATAAAACCATTTGAAGCTGATGGTGCTAGTTATCATGGAGTATATTATTCTAATTCTTATAATAATGCAATTGAAGGTTATATTGATTCAGGTTCTGGCTCAGGATCTGGTAATTAATATTATTAATATAGATAAGTTTGCTAGTATTTCTAGCAAACTTTTTTAATTTTATATATTTATGAAAAATTGTATATTAACAGTAATTAAAAATGAACATGAATATCTTGATGAATGGATACAATATCATTTAAATTTAGGAATAGATTATATTTTCATATTTGAAGATATAGATAGTGATTCACATAAAGAAATCACAGATAAATACGATAAAGTATTTTTGAAAAACATAACATTCTTATTTAATGAAAAGGAAATTAAAAAGATAAAGGAATCAAAAATATCAAAAACACAAGGAAATATACAACATATGTATTATAAAAGTGGTATTAGTTATATTAAAAAACAATATAATTTTGATTGGTGTTTTGTAATAGATGACGATGAATTTATCACGCTTGAAAAAGATAAAAATTTAACTAATGTTTTATCTTTATATAATAATTATGATGCTGTTATATTACAATGGAAATGTTATGGTGCAAATAGATATGTAAATAAACCAGATTATAGTAAAGGAACTATTGAAACATTTACAAAAGAAATTACAGGAAAATTACCTGACCGATCTAAATCTTTAGTTAAAACTTGTTATAATTTAAATAAATATAAAGAAGGAAATCTTTCATCTCAACATTTACCTTCATTAGATTCTAATTGGTGTAAAACAGATTTTAGTAAAAATATAGAAATTCCTATTTATAACAATATTTTTATAAGACATTATGTAACAAGGTCTTGGGAAGAATGGATTTGGAAAACAAAAACAAGAGGAAGTTTTTGGGGAGAAACAAGACATTTAGATACATTCTTTGAAATAAATCCAGATATGGAATATTTAAAAAAGGATTTAATTAATGATTATAAAAATAACATAACAAATTGTATTTTTACAATTATTAAGAATGAGCAAGAATATTTAAAAGAATGGATTGATTATCATTTGAATTTAGGTATTAATTATATATTTATATTAGAAGATTTCGATAGTACAAGTCATAAAGAAATTACTGATAAATATTCTAATGTAAAATTAGTTAGAGCTGAAGAATTTCTTACGAAAGAACAACTTCAAGAAGCAATCGAATTAAAAAAGAAAACAGCTCCTCAAAATTTTTATCTTAAACTTGCTCTTAATCATATTAAAAAATGTCATTCATATATAGATTGGTGTTTTATAATTGATAATGATGAGTTTTTAACATTAGAAGAAAATAAAACATTACAAGATATATTTGTAGAATTTCAAAGTTACGATGCTTTTATAATGCATTGGGAATGTTACGGAGCAAATAATCTTGTATTTAAACCCGATTATTCTGAAAAAGGAGTTGTTGAAACATATACAAAACCAGCAAGAGGAAGATTATTAAATGAAGATCGATTAAAAGTTAAAACTTGTTATAATATGAATAAATATAAAGATGGATATTTATTTAATATGCATACTCCATCTAATATTTGTTCTAATAAATGTAATACAAATCATAAAACTAATTTCTTAAATGAAACATATAAAAATATTTATATTAGACATTATATAACAAGATCTTTAGAAGAATATCTTTGGAAAAAAGAATCACGAGGACAACAAGAAAGGCGTGATGATAATTTATCAATGTTTTATTGGATAAATCCAGAAATGAAAGATAAAAAAGAAGAAGATTTAAAATTATTAAGACCAGAAACTTTAGTAATTTTACCGTATGTTCAAACAGGAGCACAAGGTAATGAAATTAGATTGTGTTTAAACGCTTGGAAAAAATTCTGTACTTTTGAATATAAATTTATTGTAGTAGGAGAATTTTCAGATGATTTAAAAACTGAATATTCTTGGGTTGAATTTATGCATTTCTCTAAAATGAATGATACTAAAGGAGAATATACTCCACATCTGGATATATTTAATAAAATGTTTATATTAATGAATAAATACTATTCACATCAAAACTTTATTTATATTACAGATGATGAATATGCAATTAAACCTTTTACTTTAGAAGATATTACAACTACACATTATTTAACTAAAGAAACAAAAGGAAATCCTAATTCACCTTCAAATTATTGGTCTAATAATTTATGGAAAACTAAAAAATATTTATTAGAACATAATCATCCTGTTATTAATTATGTAACTCATTATCCTGTATATTTTAATATTGATAAATTATTAGAACTTGAAAGAAAAATCAATTTAAAAAAGAATAGTTATGTATTAGAAAACTTATATTTTAACATATTCCCTACAAAAAATATGATACAAGTTGATTCTATAAGATTAGGTATTTGGGATAATGATATTTTTAGAGATAAATTTAAAGATGCTATAAATAATCCAAATATTAAATTTGTTTGTAATAGCGTAAAAGGTTGGAGTAAAGAATTAGAAATTGAATTAAATAAAATAATAAACGATGGAAAAACTAACTGATAAAGATAAGCTCAAACATTTTGGTGCTTGTGTATTAATTTCAACTTTACATCCTTATTTAGCAATCGGTGCTTCATTAGGAAAAGAATATGGAGATAAAAATGCTGCTGGTAATCATTGGTGTTGGTTAGATTTAGCAGCAGACGGAATAGGTACTTTAATTGGAATGATTCCTCATTATATTATTTTTGGCTCATGGATTTAAAAAGAATATTAGCACAATATTTAAGAGAGACTGCTGATAAAATAGAATAGAATACTTGTAGTTTAACTGATTCTGAAATAAAACATTTACTTAGATATATAATGCACGAAGAAATGAATAAGCAACAAGCTGCTGATTATTTAAATATATCTACAAGAACATTTGATAGATATATAGAATCTGGTAAATTACCTCAAGGTATTCATGTAAGAGGAAGTAAAAACTTAATTTGGTATAAAGACGAATTAATATAATATGTTAGGCTCACATAACTCATTTACATATAAAACTTCAAAATGGTTAATATTTGATTTATTTTCTCATTTTTGGAGATGTCAAGAAAAAACTCTTGATGAACAATATGATTTAGGAGTAAGATATTTTGACATTAGAGTTAGAAAAATAGAAGATGGTTATCAAATTTGTCATGGAATAATAGATGTTAAAAAGAAATTTATTTCATTAGATGAAATATGTTATTTCATGGGACTAAATTATCCTAATTCTACATTTAGATTAGTTTTAGAAAGAGGTGACAAATCTGAATTTTTAAGAGATGTTGAATTTATTAAAAGTTTTAAAAATTTAGATGAAGTAATTATTAAAAAACCTTGGGAAACAATTTATAAAAGAAAAGAAGCATTACCTATTATAGAATATTCTTTTGAAGATTGGACTTGGAAGAATCTTTTTAAATGTATTTATAAAAATTTAATAAAGAATAAAGAAAAAATTTCTATAGAGGATGCTTTAGAAGATAAGTCTACTATTCATCTTATGGATTATGTATAAAATTAAAAGCTGAGACCAAATAAGGTTTCAGCTTTTATTATTTTAAAAAATATGTGTCTAATGATATTGCACTCATATTATTAAATTTATATTTGTATAGATATTTAGATAGCGCGCTAATTATTATTAACCTTTTAAATTTTTATATTATGAGTGACACAGTAGACAGAATTATAATGCCAGATAGCAATAATGCTGCAGAAACTATGGCATTAATGAATAATAATAACTGGATGAATAATCCATTTATGTATTTAATTTGGTTAGCTTTCTTCGGAAACAATGGATTTGGAGGATTCGGCGGAAATGGTCAAGGAATTCAAAATTCAGAGATAATGTCTTAGATTAATGCTTTAAGAAGTCAGATTGCTGAAAATCAGAATACAAATGGATTACAAGCAGCAATAGGTTCTAACCATGAAGCATTACATGGAATCAATAACGGATTAGGTTTAGGATTTGCTAATACTGCATCTAATATAAACAATGCATCTATGGCAAATGTTTTAAGTCAGAAAGATATTCAAGCACAACTTGCAGGAAGTTCTTCTAATATAATTGCATCAATACTTGGACAAACTAATGATATACAGGCACAAGTTGCAGCAAATAACGCAGCAAATGCACTACAAGCTTGTCAAAATAATAGTGCAATACTAAGTAGAATTGATGCTCAAACAAATGCAGTAGAATCTCAACTTGCTCAAATGAGTTATGCTTTAGCAACAGGAAAAGGTGAAATTGTAAATCAGAATGATAGAAATACAAATGCTATTCTTCAAGGACAATTAGCACAGACACAGACTATTGTTAATACATTAAATAACCATTGGCAAGAAGAATTAGCTCAGAAATATCAGGATGCTAAATTAGAGCTTTCACAACTTAATCAAAACGCTACATTGATTGCGGCGCTTAAACCTACAACAACTGCTTAATTATGATTATTATTTATAAGAAACCAGATTATTTTTCTAAATACGGAAAACATTTCAATGAAAAACTCTGTAAATATGCTATATCTTTAATGGAACATCATAAATAGCCTTTAAATAAAGAATAGATAGATAGAATATTAAATAACAAAATTCCTGAAAATAATAAACTTTGGGATTATGTATTTGTTGCTAATATGGCATATAATGATTTTTATAACAGTTCTATTGAAGATGAAAGACATTTAGCATTATATATAAAAGATTATATTGATGATGAAGACGGATATGAAGGATTACCATTTTGTAGATGGTACGCAGATATTAAAGCAAAAAATATAGATGTAGATTTAAATGATATGATTTAAAAAATTAAGTCGGGAAGAATTATCTTCTCGACTTTTTTATTTTTATTTAAAAAATTTTGATTTTAATAAAAATTAACATACATTTGTACGAATACTAATAAAACATAAATAACTAACAAAATAGATATGTTTAAAACATTTGATTTTTCACATTTGTAGGCAGAATCCGGTTGGATTGTTATAATATATATAGCAGTACTTATTGCAATGATTTTGGATTTCATTACTGGAGTTCATAAAGCAAGTTTAAGAGGAGAAGCTACTACAAGTCGTGGATTTAGACGTACAGCAGAAAAAGCATAGCAATATTTTTTACCTATGATATGTTTAACTGCAATTGATGTTATTGCATCAAATTTTTTAGATTATCCGTATTTAACGGCTGTCATAGGTGCTTTTAATATTTATATTGAACTACGTTCTATTTGGGAAAATACACATAGCGTAGAAGAAACTAAAAAGCAACAACAGCAAGCAGCTCAATTAATAGATTTTATTGAAAAGAATCGTAAAGAATTAAAATTTATATTAGACAAATGAACTTTACAGTAAATGAATTATGTAAAAGTAAAACAGCAACTCGTAAAGGAATTAATAATACACCAACTCCTAAAGTAAAGGAGAATCTTGAAAAATTAATTAAAAATGTATTACAACCTTTAAGAGATAAATTTGGAGAACCTATTATCGTAGATAGCGGTTATCGTTGTCCAAAATTAAATACGGCTGTGGGTGGAGCTAAAACTTCACAACATTTATATGGACAAGCTGCTGATATTAGAACAGTATCTGACACAGTTACTGATAATAAAAGATTATTTGATACAGCTAAAAAGATGATAGACGATAAAGAAATTATCGTAGGGCAGTTAATTAATGAGTATAATTATAACTGGGTTCACATTTCAATTCCAGATGAAAGACATAAAAATCAAATTATAGCAATAAAATGATGAATTGGGAACCAGGATTTGGAATAACTTATAAAAATGCAAATGGTGGTAGAACCGCCATTATTAATAATACAAATAAGTTTAACAAAGAATTGTTACCTACTTTTGATAAAACTCCAATTACAGGTGATGATGTAATTTCTTCGGGAAATCTTAAACGATTTTTAGAAAAACAAAGTCCTGGCTTTTATTATTATTCTGAAGAAGAAAAAAATAAAGCTAAACAAGGTGACGTAGGACTTTATTTATTACTTGGTGATAAGAGTATATTGAAATTGGGTAATGATTTTATTTAAAATGTAAAGAAAATGGCAATAGGAATTGATGAATTAGACGACGATTTTGAGTTTCAGAATCAAGATCCAAACCCAAATCCAGATGGCGATGAGGGTGGAAATGGTGGAGAAGGTAATCAACCAGATCCAGATAACAATGATGGAAATGGAGGTGCCGAAGAAAATGAAGGAAATGAAGGAAATGAAAATGATGGAGGCGGTAACGAAGATATTGATAACGCCACATATGCTTTCCTAAAAACAAAAGGCATTGATGATCCATCCAAAATTAAGTTTGAAAACGAAGATACAGGTGAAATCGAAGAAGTAAGTTGGGAAGATTTATCTGAAAAGGATAAATTAGGTATTCTAAACACTTCTAATGTAGATCCTGATAGAGAATTAGAAGATCCAGAGATTGCACTAATTAATAGTATTAGAGAAAGCGGTTTGAGTATTGAAGATTACGTACAGGCTATTAAACAGTCTGGTATCGAAGAAGCTCGTAAGCAATTTGAAGAAAGTAATCCTCCAACTCAACAGTTTGAAGTAGATAACATTCCTGATGATGAATTATATCTTTTAGATTTACAACATAAATTAGGAGACAATGCTACCGATGAAGAATTATTAAAGGCTCTTGAGATTGAAAAACAAAATCCTGAATTTTTTGCGAAAAAGGTGAACGGATTACGTCAAGAATATAAAGCTCTTGAGGAACAGCAACGTAATTTAATTGCTGAACAAGAAAAACAAGAGTATGAAGCAAAATTTGCTAATTTCCAAAACAATATATTAAATGAGATTCGTTCATTTAATAAAGTCGGTAATTTAGATATTGAGTTAGATGTTAACGATATGAATGAAATCGCTAACGTAATTTTATCAGATGATCCAGCTGGTGTAAACTATTTACAGAAAGCATTAAGTAGTCCTGCTAATTTAGTTAAAGTAGCATGGTTCTTAACAAAAGGAGAATCTGCATTTAAAGATATTAATGATTACTATGCACAGCAGATTAAAGAGGTTTCTAGAGCACAATACAAGAGAGGCTTAGAAGATGGTAAAACTGGGAAAACTTCTAGTCCTATAAGCAAACCTCATGTGGTAAAACAACCATCCCAGAATAATATTGTTAAACCAAAGTCAATTGATGACTTAGATTAAAAATTAATTAAATTATGTTAATAGCAGAATTTGTAACAAATAAACAAAACATGAGTGAAACACGTACCTACGAAGATTTCTATACTTTCCTTGGTACTAATCCTCATAGAATGGGAGTTATCTCTCGTATGTATCCACACTTAACAGCTACTTATCTTCTTGAATCACTTAAGAATATTTTCTATCAAGACGTTAAGGGTGCTGAGAAACATCAGTCAATTAATTCAATGTTCTTCGAGTGGGAAATTGAATCTAATCAAATTAAGAGAATACCTTTCGCAGCTGAACCAATTGGTGATGGTAAAGGTGGATCTGAAATTCAAATGTTCTTTACAGAACGTTACTACGAACAGAATGATATTTTCAAGGTTGATGAAACCTTCCAGCAATTCTTCGTTGTAACAGAACCTACACGTACTCGTGATAATTACTGGTGTTATATTGTTCGTCTTATCGACGAAGACTATAAGGGTGAACTTGATCGTTCTGGTACTTATGTTGGTGCTACTACACGTTTCCAATCTAACGCATTCCCAGAACTATCTGAAAAAGGTTTCACAAAGTATCAGTCAAATATCGCTCGTATGCGTAACTATATGACAACTTTCCGTAATGATATTGATTATTCTTCACTTTATGCAGCACACGAAGAAAACTTCATTAAGATTTCTAAGGGTGAGGGTAACGGAAAGCTTTCTGAAACCATCTATAAGATGGATAAAGCTAAGAAGGTTCTTCTTGAGAACCACATGTATGCTAAGAACTCTGGTTATTTATTTAACCGTTCTAACATCGATAAGAATGGTCGTCCTACTATCGTAGATGCACAAGGTCGTCCTGTTTATATCGGTGCTGGTATAATTCCACAAATTGAGAAGTTTGCATCTAAATATGTTTATAGTAAGTTCACAATTAACGTACTTCGTACTGTTATTGCTGAAATGAATGATAAGGCTGATTCTCCAACAGGAAACAACTATAT
Source organism: uncultured Bacillota bacterium (assembly GCA_946407495.1). GTDB lineage: Bacteria > Bacillota_I > Bacilli_A > RF39 > UBA660 > RUG14891. The sequence goes on from CAMJOB010000001.1 coordinate 43,196, forward strand.
GTTCATTGTTTCTGAACCACTTTGGAATCAAATGCAGGGTGTTCTTTCAGCACATCTTGCTGCTTTCCAAACAGATGGAACTTATCTATATTCTAAGGCTGCTAACGATTACGTAAAAGTTGGTGCTACATTCAATTCTTACGAGTTCGGTGGAAATAAGATTACATTCAAAGTTGATCGTACATTAACTCGTGAATACGGTAGTGAAAAGGGATTCGGTGTATGTATTGACTTAACAGCTGATAAGACAAGTAACGCTCCTGCTCTTGGTCTATTCACATTTAAGGGTGGTGAGTTCATTCAAGGTACACTTGAAGGTCTTGGAGGACTTGATGGACTTTCTTCAGGTAAGATTTCTTCTCCTGTAGCTGGTTCTAAACTTGCTGTAATGAGTTACGGTGGTGTTGCAGTATTTAATCCTTACAAGAGTTACATTATTACACAGGCATAATTCAGATAAATTTTATATACAATAGATTGTGAGAGAGCATTAAGACTCTCTCACTTTTAAATGATAATACGAAATAAATGGCTAAGGAAATGAATCAATTTGAAGCAAGTAATAAAATAATACTTCGCTCAGTATACGGAAAAACAGAACAAAAATATTGGATAGCTCCAGTTAAAGATCCTAAAACAAGACGTTATCCAGATTGTGTAAAAGAAGTAGATGATCGCGGAAATCTTATAATGACAGATGCAGAAAGAAATTCTGGTAATGTATTTCTAAGTGCTGATGAACCTATTATGGTTCAAGACGGTAAGATTTTCGATCTAACTAATCCAGTTGATGCAGCAGAATGGGAAGCTATTAAAAATAGTTTTTTAATTGCATCAGATAGATATGCTACAGATGAAAACGGAAACTCTATTATAGATGGACATATTGATAGAGTTACTCATATGCCTACTTACGGTAGAGCAGAACTTTATGTTTATAAACCAGGTGAAGCAGCTAAGAATAAAGTTTCAAGAGCTAAACTTAAGAATACTGCTATAACTTATATTATTGAAGATTCACTTGAACATCAAGTACAAATAGCAAGATTACTTGGTAAACATATGGAACACGTTCATCACGCAGATTTAGAAAATTATCTTATTGAAACTGCAGAAAGAGATCCACAAAAGATTATCAACCTTTATCGCGGTAATGATACAGAACTTAGAATTATGTTCTATGAAGCTGTAGATAGAAAAATTATTGAGATAAAAGATGGAATTTACGTATACGATGGTTCTATTAACTTAGGCGGAACTGACGACTCTTCTATTTCTTGGCTTAAAGACGCTAAGAATAAAAAGTGGTTAGATCGTATTACTGAAGAGGTTTATCCAGAATTTGCAAAGAAAAATAAATCAAATAAAGAATAATTAAAATATGACTGCACGCTAGATATTTGAAGCTATGTTAGTTGAATTAAATAACACTAGTTCACCTAGCTTGCTTTTAGACGATTATAACTATTTTATCAATAAGGCTGTTGATATGTATATCAATAAGCGATATGCAAATTATGATACCACCCAACAAACAACTGACGATTTAAGAGTACTTAAAGCAACTGCAATTTTACCTGTTAATAAAAAGGTATTTAGTGATGAAAACACAGAATTTCATGACGCAAAATTACAGGAACTTGTTGATCTTATTAAACAAGACCAATCATTTAATGCTATGGCAGAAGTAATTCTTCCTTCTGATTATATGCATACTCTTAATTGTACTTGTATTTATAAAATAAATAAACAGTCTGGATGTTACGATGGCGGAGACGTTGCTAAATATGCAGCAAAACGTCTTACTGCGGATTCTTGGAGTATCATAATGAATGATTATTACAATCGTCCTACACCAAAAAATCCTTGGTATTATATACACAATATAAATACACAAACTGAACTCCCAACTAATCCATTAAATGATAAAGATGACGGAACAGATCCTTGGGATTTAAGAAAATCTTTTACAGAACTTGAAAGACAATACGCTAAATATATTGAAGATAGTATAAAAGCTAATGTTTTAATAGTTTCAACTACAGAAAATGATGTTTTAAAAACATCAGATGGTTCTTACTGTAAAGTAGTTAAACTTGAAAATGATGCATACACATATGTACTTGTAAATGATATTGCTTTTGCAACAGTTTATAATAAGTATGGAATTTATAATGAATTTGACCTTTATTCTGTTAATTATAGTTCAGATATACAAGGTGTTTATTCAGCAGGAACTAAGATAAAAACAATTAAAAAAGAAGACTTCACAAAAGATTTTCCAAGAGAAATTAAAATTGGAAATAAAGTTATAGGAGTTAATAACGTAAATACAAGTGTCGTAGAAAAAACTGCTGGAGTTCGTTATGGAAATGCATCTAAAGTTCGTATGGAAATTAGATATGGACAGGCAGATGTATTTGAATTAAAGGGAATCGCTATTGATTATATTAAAGCTCCACAACATATTAGATTAACTAAAAATCAGATGGATTTAACTGAAGATACTTCTCAGATTATTGAATTCCCTGATTATGCATGTCAAGAGATTATAAATCAATTGGTTGCACTAGTAATGGCGAACAATGCAGATCCTCGCATACAAACTACTGTACCAATTTCTCAGTCTATTAGTGATCCTAGTCAACAACAAGCTGCACAAGCTCGTAGACAAGCTCAACAATAGGCTTAATATTAACTTTTTAACAATTATTTAAATTATGTTTAATTTTACAACTAACGTAATTATTAATAGTGCTGATCAGATTGCACTTCTTGATGCAACAGGCAATGCTACTACAGCATCAGCAACAGGTGCATCTGCTCCAAAATTATTTAGAATTAAGAGATATCGCGACTTCAAGATTGGTGATCCAACTGAAGTAGTAAAAGGTGCTTATAAAGCAGTAGGTTACAACAAAGTTCTTTCTAAAGCTACTATCAATGAGGCTGCTCTTACAGCTCTTGTACCAGCAACAAGCGGTGCAAAGAATCTTGCTCGTCTTAATCTTTATGTAAAACTTCAAGGTTCTAACAATCCTCTATTCGCTAATCCATTCGTTCAGAAAGGTAAGCCTTTTGGATTCGAGTTTGTTGTTAAGTATGGTGATACTGCTTCTGATGTTGCTGATAAACTTATTGCTTCATTAAAAAAAGTTCAATCAATGCTTCTTAATGACGACATTGTAACTATTGCTAAGGTTACTACACCTGGTGCTAATAGTACAACTGTTACTTCTGTTGAAATTACAGCAGTAAATGAGTTTGAGAAGTTTACAAATGTAGATCTTGAGCTTTATGTTGAAGATCCTACTTTCAAGGATGGTACATTTGAAAATTCTTCATATGTAGAAAAAGTAACAAACATTGATCCACGTACAGGAACTGTTTCAGCTACAGCGTCTTATTTCAGTGATCGTAATGTAAAAGGTTCTTCTACTATTGCTACTCCTAAAATTGTTGTAGCACAGGGTATCGAAGGATTTGGTACATTTGAGCATCTAAGAAAAGACTATCGTCTTCCAACTGCTGAAAACGGACGTTGGCTAAGAATTGATGAAGATAATTATCCTATTAAGGGTACTATCTACAATCAGTACACAATTAAGGTTGAAACTGATCGTGGTATTACTGGTCAGTCTGTAATTGGACAGCCTGGTACATCTATCACAACTCACATTTTCTGGGTACCACAGTCTTTAGCATCTACTTTCGAAGCAGGTCTTGGACTACTTGGATGGACAGGTAATGTTGCTGCTGGTCTTGGAACTAACACTCCAGTTGCTCCATCAACAGACCACATTGCAGATGATACAGAACTAGCTGCAGCAGGTAAGTAATTTATTAATAATTAAATATAAGGCGGAGGGCGCAAAGCCTTTCGCCTTTTTTGCTTATGGAATTTAATCATTTAGACAAATTAGCATCAGCTATTCGCAATGATATATACAGTGGATTACAAGGCTATCATACTAATTTATCTTTAAACGTAGAGCAATTAAAAGATGATATTGTTGATGAAAGATTACAAATTATTAAAGAATTTGCTTTAAAAGGAACTCTTCCTTATAAAGATTTATTAGTTGCTTTAAATTGTGTTCCTGTAGATTGTAAAAATATTGAAAAATGTCGTTGCACATCTGATTACGGAACTCCAACTGCACATTTTGAAATACCATAGATTGTTAATGATTTTGATGATTTATTAATAGATTATATTGGAACTATTGATAAAGAAACAGAATTTGTTTTATATACATCTTTAAATAATAAAAGACTACATAAATATAAAAGAAGAAATAACATTAAAAAGCCATTTGTTTGGATTGATGTTACTCCAAACGAAAATGGAATGTACGATGGATTTATTTTTAATGCTCCATTAATAAAAGTTCTTTCTATAGTTGCTGTATTTAAAGATATTAGATAGTTAGAAAAATATGAGTGTTGTATGCTTAATGGCGAAAATATATCATTCTTAGATAATGAAATTAAAAAGAGACTTACTCAAAAGAAACTTATGTATTATCGTCAGTATTCTGCACCAATAAGACCAAACGATTAGGCATATGAATGATTTAAGAAACATACACACCGCTCAATATCAAGCTAAATTACTTTACGGCGCTGATATTAAAGATGATGATTTTGAGGAACTTGCTTTAGTAGCATTACCTCAAATTGGAAATCATCATACTGAATTAAAAAAGATAAGAGTTAAATTAGATGAAAACTTATGTGTTAAACTTCCATGTGATTGCAAATTGATAGAATCTGTAACATATGATTTTGAAGATCCGTATCTTAGTAGTAATATACATGAAAATGGAGATTATTTTAAGACACATACTGAACATTACATAGAAGATCGTAAACACTTTCAAGATGCTTATTATGAAAGAGGAAGATTAGTAAATTACCAACAAATAGGAGATACATTAAAATTTGAAAGAAATTACGGACCAATTACAATTGAATATCATGCTGAATTACAGGATGAAGATGGACTACCTTTAGTAAACGATAAAGAAATTAACGCGATAGCTGCATTTTGTGCATATTACGTTCTTTACAGAAAAGGCTTAACAACAAGTAATCCTAATTTCTTAAAATTATCAGAACAGCCTCATAGAGATTGGATTAATTTCTGTAGTCAAGCAAGAAATCCAGAATGGCTTAGTCAAAATGATGTTGATAAAATACTTAATAGTAAATCTTCTTTTGATAGAAAAGTATATAATAAAAGTTATAAACCTATAAAATGAATTACGCTACAGGTCATTGTTTTAATGTTGATGATATGTTTTATAATTTTGATTATTCAAAATTAAAAATGAATTGTAAAGATTGCGAGAAAATAAATAACGATCCTCATCGCGATATACTTGTTAAAAAAATTTTTCGAGCTGGAATGAAATATGTTCTCAATGACATAGTTGAAAATAACAATACATTTGTATTACCTACAGGAAGTAAACGTGCTGAAATTCACGTTAAAAGAACATCAGGTGAACAATTTAAAAAGTTGAGAATTAACGGTAAATGGCAAGATGTTGATTTATTTAGTTCTCATTTCTCTGGTAACGAATTAGTATTAGAAATGTACGGATCTGGTCGTTGTCGTACAAAACCAATCTATGTTGATAAAAACATTAAAGATAAAATTACAGAAAATACTAACAAAGGTATGCAATATTGTTAATTATGGAAATTAAAAGAAGCTCGAATTATATTGAAGCAATAAATTAGCTATTTCCTGAAGTTTCTAAAAATGATATAAAAAGAATTATGGAATATGGATGGAAATAGCTATATTTATTAAATAGTTATGGTGGAGATACACTTATTACAAACAATGGTTTTTGGATGTATACAGGAGCATTAACACCTGATTCTTTATATTATATGAGATATTATTGCAAAAAATTAGCACGAAAGATACGCATTTTATACAAAAGAAAGAAAAAAACTTGGGATGGGTATTATTATTTTGCATTAACAACAGCTCAATATGAAGAATATTTAAAGTAGAAGAAAAAGAGAGGTCGCCCTAAGAAACATTTTAAATATGGAAACATATTTTTATATAAAATAAAAGATGAATGTAAAGTTTCTTAGTGGGGATGCACACATATATTTAGAGTTCCTTATATCTCAGATTTTGGATATAAAATATATAAAGAAGATTATAATACAGATAATGCGGAACTAATTGAAGAAAGAGAAGTTCCTAAATTTAAAGATATTTTAATAACAAACAATAATTACGAAGTACTAAAATGAATTAGGCACAAAATACATTTGAAAATGGATTACTTATGGATTTTCATCCATTGACTGTTCCTAATACTGCGGTTACTAATTGTTTAAATGGAACATTTCTAACTTATAATGGAAATGAATTTGTATTACAGAATGATATGGGAAATGGTAAAGTAGAAACAGCAGCTTTACCAGCAGGTTATATTCCTTTAGGAACTACTTCTTTTGGAGGAATTATTTACATAGTATCTTATAATCCATTAAAAGATGTATGTCAAATAGGATGTTTTCCTAGTCCAGAACGTAATTTTTCTTATGAAGAATTAACCGAAGACGGATTTCAAATTCATAGTATAACTAATTCAGACTTTAAAAATGGTGATAATATCATCAATTTTAAAACTAAAGTTGAATTAACAAAAATAACTTTAAATCCAGGTGATAAGTTTTTAATTACTTCCGATTTAGCAAATAATGCTGATAGAATTACTGATTATAAAAGCAGTAGTAGAAGAATAGGCGACAATCCTAAATTCTTAAGATTACACGTTGCAACTAAAGATTCTTCTGGAAGATTAGTTTATCTTGATTCTTCTTTAAAGTGGTATAAATTTGAACAAAATAAATACTATTATATACCAAAAGATAGCACAATTGAAGATACATTAGTTGCATCTAAATATTCTATATTTAATAGTAAACTTAGTGGTAATCTTTATTTAATTGCTGAATTAGAAACAATTAGTATGTTTTCATCAACATATACCATTACAGCAGATAATGATGATTATTATCTTACATTAAATTTAGAATGGAATAGTGATAATTGGAATGAAACACAGCAAGGTATTGATCCTAAAGCTATATTATTTAATTCTCCAGCAAGTGACCAACAAGTTTCTTTAATACCAGTTGGTTCTACTGATGAATCTTCAGAATTTTCTATTGATGTATATAATTCTGAATTAGATACAATTGATGGAACTAAAGATGTTTCACAGAGATATAAAGAAAACGGTGGAAACATTAATATAGATTTACAAAATAAGGTAAATACTATTTCTGTTTTATGTGGTAAAATTCCACAACACTATATTGATGAAAAAGAAAATATAAATAGAAACTTCAAATTAATTCCAGCAATGGAATTTGGAGCATTGCCAACATTTGAAGTATCACAAAATATAAACTTTGCACAAATTGGAACAGGAAATACTATAATTGATGAATGGAGATATTTTAAACAAGATGATTCTCTTATTCTTACTTATGGTTTCCAAGATTATCCAAAACCTTTCTATAAAACATTTGAAGTATCTTTACACTTTATGTCATTAGACTTAAAAGAGATATTCCAAATAAAGAATATAGGAAAAATATCATACGCTGGATCATTTACAACAGAACTTGAATTTGATTCATTATTTGAAGAAAATAATTTATATATTATTAAAATAACAAAGAAATCTGCTTTAGCAAATTCTGAAGATATAACAGAAATTCCTGAAGAAGTAATAGGATATAGACTTTTATATACAACAGATTTCTTTAATGAACATTATATATCTGATGTAGAAGATTATTCAACTTTAAATTTACCTGATGGTATTTTAAGTAGTGGACTTTCAGTATCAAATACAAGTTTATCTGAAACACAAACAAATAAACTTTATAGTGATTCTGATTTACATAATGAAACAGAATATTCTTCTGAAAAATGTCTTGTTAGAGCAACAGAAAATACACCTATCTATAATTGTGCTATTTCTAAAAAGACAACAAAATGGATAGGTATTACAGCAAAAGCAAACATTTCATCAGATTATCCTTTATTCAATACTTTTGAATGTTTATATAAACCATCTGGACCTGTTATTACTAAAAAGAGCGGAAGCGGAACTTATAATGAATTAACAAGGTCTCTTGAAATGGAAAATACACTTAAATTAGCATGGAACGGATATACAGAAGAAACCGTACAATATCAACATGGTTTAGTTCCACTAATTTATGAATTACAAGATACAGGATATTATAATTTATCTTTTGATTCTATTCAAAAGCACTTTGTATTCAACAATTTCTCATTCCTTACAAACTCTGGTGGAATAAGAGAAGGTGGAATTGAATATCATAATGGAACCTTTACAGATGATGATCAATCAGAGAATATTAGTAATTCTCAATATTGGTTTATGGAACCATTTGTAAAAGATCATGTAAATTATCATAGACACAATGGTAATCAATGTTATCCAGGTTCTGATTTCCAAAAGAATTTCAATGAATATGCTAAAACAAAAGAAAACTTTATTCCATTAACTTTTGTTAATAGTAATTATGATCCAAGTCACAATGATACTAGTCATAGAGACAGAAATGCAATGGACTGGATTGATAGTATAACAGGTGCTGATTTCTATTGGAAAGGACATTCTAATGGTGTTCATATTGCAGTAGGTAAAAATGGAGATAAAGGAGATAGTGTAAGAAAAATGCCAAATGGAAAAGGACGTATGTTATATTCTGATTATATTGGTTTTTATGAAAAAAAGCATGGTATAGAACAAGCTCCGTTCAATTATAAAATTGAGGCAAGAAGTGATAATGGAAATCCCGTAACAGAAAATAATTTATTTGAAGCTAATGGAAACTTTAAATTCAATAATTCAGCTTATAATTACGATGATATTCCTGTTGTAAGTATAATGATGAAAGCTGTTGATAGAAATGGTGATTCATTACACTTATTTACAAATAACTTCTCTTTTATTTCACCATATAAACATTACATACAACCATTACCAACAAATATAGAACTATCTTTTGGTGACTTATTTGGAATGTTTATGATGCAAACATATAAATATGTTACAGAAGATTTAGAAGAAGATATGAAATGTCCTGACGGTATAGAAGCAATAGATGATACCGATAAACCATCTAGTTGTATTTTTAATGTTAAATCTGAAGTTAAAATATTAGACTTTAAAATTAGGGATAAACAAAGAAGTGATTTAGAAAATACTCTTAAAACATTAGGTATTCCAGTAAATAATATCAAATTTAAATCAGAAACTAATCTTTCTGAATATTTAGAGATAAATGATTCTGTTACTTTTAGTACACAAGTTGATAATGTTGTTAGAGAAGGATTAGCATTAAAATCATTCGATAAAAATATTTTAGTTAAAACTTGTCAAGGTTTGGTTTATACTTTACCTAAAACTAAATCTTTAAATGAATCACATATTTATGGAATTAAGAATAATTCTGAGTATACTGATTTATCAGCAATCCATTTAAGTAATTATGATGATTATTATAAGATTTTAAATAACTTATCTTATAATGAGCAAAACGGAGTAATTAATTATTCTGGATATTTATCTGAAAATGGAAATAACAATCTAAGTCCTTCTTATATAGATATATTAAAATTAGATGAAGATAAAACATTAGTAATAGACCTTGATAAATATAGACGTATTGCAAACAGAAGTTGGGATATTAACAACTGTGGTCGATACAGTGTAACTAGAATACAAGGAATATCTAGTAAGTTCTCATTCTCTAAATTATTAAATGTATTACGCTAATGAATTATAAATAGATATTAAATGAACCATTAAATTTTAAATTCCAAGCTAAGACTTTACCTACTAAGGGAGTCTTAGCATGGGAATATAATCCATTTAGAAATTATAGACTTACTAAATGTAATAAATTTAAATATAATGATAAATATTATACTCTTGAAGAAATAGAAGATATTCTATCTATAACTATTGGTGGTGATACTAATCTTAAACCAGAATTTGGATATAATAGAACTAGACATAATGTAGAAAATACCGATCCTCAAAAATGGTATACTTGTGAATTATCGGAAGATAAAAATCATACTACATTATTAAATGAAGTTCAAGATGTTCTTGATATTGAGTTATATGAAAAAGGACAATTAGTAGATTTTGAAACGGATGAATTAGAATTTGATTTAAAACATCCTGTTGATATAATCGCTCAAGAGTCTTATGATAATTCAGTAAATCTTATAATTAATGATGGAAAGAATATACCTAGATTAATTAATTCTCGTTTTTCTCCTACTGAAAAGAATCATTATCAAATAGTAGATAGAAAAGGAGATAATGATACAAACATATATGATTAGGGAGATCAATTTGATATTGATACTTCTCTTTATAAACGTACTATTAAAATACCAAAACTAAAATTTGATGGTGTTTACCCTGGTGGTAACTTAGGAGTTGGAAACTATCATTTCTTTTTTAAATATATTGATTCTGATGGTAATGAAACAGATTGGATTGCAGAATCTGGTTTAGTTTCAGTATTCTTAGGTAATACTCCACAAAGTATTGATAGTGGTTTTGGAAATTAGAATAGTAAAAAATTAATTAAATTTACTTTAACTAATATTGATTCTGCTTATAATTATGTAAAAGTTTATTATAGTAAAGAAACTTCTGGATTTAATCAAGAAGCACAAACAACTTGTTATGAAATTGAACATAAATATATAGTAGATAAAAACAATACTTGTAATATAACAATATCTGGATTTATTAAGGATATTGAAGTTTCAGAAGATGTAATTAATATGCAATATCAACTTGTATCATCTGTTGAAACACAAACAGTTTGTAAAAATATGTTATTTTTAGGTAACGTTAAAAAACCAGAAATTCCATATAAAGAACTTACTGATTTATCTTTAAGATTTTTACCAAAACGTTCACTTATTGATTATAATTTAAGTATTGATTCTCAATATAATATCAATAGTAGTTCAGAAGGATATTATGATCCTGAATACATATATAATTATACAGGTTATTGGAATGATGAAATATATAGACTTGGAATAGTTTATATTCTTCCTGATAATTCATTATCTCCAGTATTTAATATAAGAGGTGGATATAATATTGATGAAAATTCAAAATATTCATATGAACCTCTTTATAAAAATGGAGTTAGAAATTATTTAACAATATCAGAAGATAATTATTCTATAATTTCGTCTAATAAGAATCCTATTAAGTTAGAAAATGCTAAAGGTGTTATAACCTTAAAGACATATGATTCAAATAAAGGACCAAATGAAGAACAGCCTTATAAAATATATGGTATTAAAATAGAAATAGATAAACTACAAAAAGAAGAAGTTTTAAACGAACTTAAAAAATATACTAAAGGATTTTTCTTTGTAAGACAAAAAAGAATCCCTACAACATTATGTCAAGCTATATCTATTGCAACTGATAAGCATAACTATTTACCTGTATTTCCAATTGGAAATAAGAAATCGTTATTTGTTAGTCAACTAACAGGTGTTTCTTACACTCAACCTAAAGAAACAAAACTTAGTATATTTAAACAATTAACTGATGTTGGAACTGAAATTATAGATCCATACACAGGAACTACAAAACGTATTGCAGGTTCAGATAAAAACTTGGCTGAAGTTAGTTTAAAAGAAAATACAGAATATTATCTTGCTGAGTCATTTATTGATTCAAGAGATAGATATATAACAAATGATTTCTTTAGTAGAATTAGACCTATAGAATCATCTAAAGTAAAAGTTAATGCTGCGCTATGTCCAGAATTTGAACTTGATTAGACATTCTATGCTAATTTATTTACAGGTGACCAATTTGTATTAAAGAAATCAGATATGCAACCACAAGGTTCAAGTCTATCTTGGAGTCAAGATGAAGAACGTAATTTCTATGTAGGAAAATACGTATATGCTAATGATACAGTAGAATATAAATCTAAAATATTAGCTGTTCCAGATAGTTCTAAATTAATGGCTATTGATAAAGATAATTATAAAGGAACTGCTGGTAATTCAACAGATGGTTGGAGATTTGATTATATAGCAAAAGAAAACAAAAAGACAGAAGCAACAAACTTTATTAGAGGTAATTGGGGACCATATTTAGGTGTTCAAAGTGCTACTAAAAATAAAGTTTTAACACAATATGATATTAAAATTCCTGGATATAGTAAAAGTAAAATTCAAGAATACTTTAATGTTAGATATAGTGATAATTCTTCATTCTATCCTATTTCAGATAGATTAGAAATAAATGATTTTGGAGACAATTTTGTTTTATATAGAGGTGACTGTTACATATGTCAATTTACACATAGAATGAACCGTAATTTCCAAGATCCAGCTGCACCTACTAATGATGATATTGTAAATCCTAAATGTTGGAAAGAAAACTATTCTGTTAAAGACGGAGTAATTGAAAAACATAAGTTTGCTAATATTAACATTGGTGATTTAAATGCAGTAAGATTAGGAACATGGGTTACATTTACAGTACGTTCTACTAAGAATTTATGTATACGTGGTGTAGATGATAGTCATTCTGATGAAAAAGCATTAATAGGACACGGTCGTGGTTTTTATCCTCGTTATAAAATAAACTTAGATGGTTCTTATAAAACACCAGAATCTTCATACTTTAATAAAGGATTTCAAAAGGAATTTGGTGTTAAAAAATACATAGAAGCTGCTGATGTACCTGCAGAAAAGAATGAATTTTCAAGTAGAATTTTATATTCAAACCCTGCATCAAATGATTCTTATACAAATAACTTTAGAGTATTCGAATTAGGACACTTTAAAGATTATTCTAAAGAATATGGTTCTATTACTAAATTAGTAGAATCAAATGGTTCAATACTTATTGTATTTGAACATGGAATAGGTAGTCTTGCAGTTAATGAAAAAGCATTATTACAAAATATTCAAGGTGATGATGTTTATATAGGAGCTAATAAAGTAATTGGTGAACCAAGAATTATTTCTGATAAATTTGGTAGTCAATGGAAAGAAAGTATTGTTAAAACTCCACATTACATTTATGGTGTTGATACAGTTGCTAAGAAAATATGGAGAGTTGGAATAGATTCTCCAAATGTAGAATGTATTTCTGATAAACGTATACAACAATTCTTAAATCAAAATATTATATTAAGTGAACGTGAATTAATTCCTATTATTGGAATTAGAAACGTTAAATCTCACTATAATGGATTTAAAAATGATGTATTATTTACATTCTATGATAATCTAAGAGGATTTGAAGAAAAAGTATGGAATATATGTTGGAATGAGATTACTTAGAATTGGACAACTCTTTATTCATGGGTTCCTTCTTATTCTGAAAACATATTTAATCAGTTCTTTACTTTTGATAGAAATACATCTAAATGGATTGCTAAATTAGGAATTAGTAATTGTAATTCTGATTTTGCTGATGGTATCACTTTAGACAATAATATTATTGATGATAGTTCAGAAAATTACCAAAATTTGGCACTTTACAACAGAGATGGAATCGAATCTGAAGAAATCCATGTTGGACTATTAACTTTATCAAATAGGGACTTAGAAGACGATTATATAGTAGAATATACATTAGAAAGAGATCCATTCGGTAACTATAAATATTTCGCTGTAGATGATGGTACAATTCACATTATTGACGAAACAGGAAGAAGAATATTAACTGAAGATTATATTGGTGATACTTATGATGAAGAAACAGGAGATAGTGATTTAATTACAGAACCTGTTGATTTAACACATGGTAAACCTTGGGCAGTTGTTCAAAAATATAAACTACCAGATGATTATCCTTATCCTGTAATATTACTTAATATTTCAGCAAAAGTTGTATCTGCTAAAAATGAAAATAAAACATTATTAAATAGCACATTAGTAAAAGAAAATTATTATAATAATACTATTGCTATTTGTTTAAAATCTGTTTATGATAATGGAAATACAGTACCTTATGATGAATCTAAACCATCATTAATGAGTGCTTTCTGGAGACATGGACAAGCTGGCTTACAAGATATTGCTGAAAAAATTAAACCTTGTCATTGGTATGGTAAACAACATCCATTTGAATTTGAATTCTGTGTAAATGAAAACCCAGAACTTCAAAAAGTATTTGATAACTTACAAATTATATCAAATAATGCAGAGCCTGATTCATTCCATTATGAAATAATAGGAGATGGTATAGAATTTGCTAATGACAAAAAGAATATGTATATTCGTCAAGAATCTACAAAAGAATTATATCAATATAATGGAAGTGATATTCTTTACAACGATGATTGGAAAGAACTTGAAAAAGATGGAGTAAAACAAAATCCGAAATCTACAATCTTACCACAAATGTATGAAGCACGTCAAGATACATTTAATGAGATTGAGGATCAATATAAGAAAATTACTTCATCTAATAAAAACTATGATGAATTAACAGGAACCGAAGTTACTTATGATAAAGTAACTGGAGAATATGGTTTATGGGTTCATAGTAAAGCCATTGATGTAAATAGTGGATCTGGAAATAGATTAAGAGGTAATATGCAGTATAGAAATGATAATTGGAAAGTTCAAATCTCTCCTATTAATTTCGTACAAAAGAACGAAAATGAAGGTTTAGACGAACAAGGAAATATCATAAATTCAACTTGGAAGAATGGTAAAGTACCTATTAGTATTGCTAATATTCCAATTCCTGCCAATATTACTAATTATGATTTAGATATTCCAGAATCTTTAAAAGATAAAGAAATAGATGTTGATTCTTGGGGAGATTTACCTATAATTCAAAATGTAGAACGTAAATCTAATGATGGAAAAACTACTTATACTTATGAAGTTGGAAATCCTGACTCAAAATGTACGAGACAGCAAACTAAAATAAGAGATAAATATGTGCGAATTAGAATACGTTATTCAGGTGAAAAACTTGCTTTAATTCGTAAAATAATCACTATATATTCACAATCATTATAATATGAATGATAGATTAAACATAAATGGGAGAAATCCTTGGGTTTCTCCCAATTATAACCCTTGGCTTAATTCTGATTATAGTTGGATTGATTTTTAGCAATTTAATGATGTAACTAATAATTTTGATGCAATCCCAAATTATTCTTCTTATTTTGATGAATTAGAAAAATCTAACGAAATAGGAAATTCAATTGCAAATGTTGGATAGACTATTGCTGATTATTTAAAAAAGAATCAAGAAAAGAACACACCTTTAGTTAGTTCTGCACCTAAAATTGATATATCTAAATCTTCATTAAAGAACTTTGATGAAAATAACTTTAATGGAGTTAATGATTTTAATAAACGTGCAAATGATAGAGGTGTAGTAAAACAACAATCAGATGTTATTACAAACCCATCAATGTTTAATGTTGGATTTACTCCTAATAAAACCGATACTTTTAAACCTAAATTAAGTGGAGGTGATATTAATAAAATGATAGTAAATCCTAAATCAGCAGCACCTATTAATGGAACAATTAATCAAACTAATAATGGAATAACTGAACAAGTTAATACACAAATTGATTAGGTTGGTCCAAATAAAGGTATGCTTAATGGTAAATATATTGGTGTAGGTCTTGAAGCAGCTAAAGCAGCAGGAGTATCATTAGGAAATGAAACCGCAGATGGTATTGTTTCTTCTGGTATTAATAACTTAAGTAACGGAATAAACGGAGATAGTTTATTAGATACAGGTATAGGAGCTGTAAGTAGTATGCTTGGAACATCTGATAATTCAGTAGTAAGAGCTGGTGGATAGCTTTTAAGTTCTGGTAGAAGTGCTTTAGAAAGTGTTAAAGCACTTAAAGCTATAAATGCTGCTAAAAAAGCTGGAGATGCTACTAAATTAGCAAATCTTGGTGGTAATATGGCTAAAGCAAGTAATATTGCTAATATAGGTGGTATAGCCGCTGGTGTTTTTGATACTGCATTATTTGGAAATAGTACACCTTCTGAATATCAAGGTGTAAAAGGTGGTATTACACAAGGTCTTGATACAGCATATGATGCTATACAAGCAGGTGTTAGTACATTAGGACCAGTTGGTACTATTGTTTCTGCGGCTATGGCTGCATAGAAATTAGGAGGACACGCACTTAAATCAATAGGTGGTGGTACAGATGGTATGACAACTATTGATGCTATTCTTGGTTCATCTTTCTTACAAGGTACTCCATTAGGAGCCATTAATGGATTTGGTGGTAGTTCTACAGCAAGGTTTACTAAAGATTCAGATATATTTAGTAATATAGGTGGATCTTATTTAGGTTCTAATGCTTTAGCAGATGAAGTTGAGCCTTACGCTGGTAAGAAGTTTGGATTATTCTCAAGAAGTCAAAGAAATAAATGGGAAAATAAAATTCAAGATATTATTGGACAACAAAGAATACTTGCGAGTATTTCTAAAGAATCAGAAAGAGCTAAAACATTGCAACAAACAATGTCAGGAGCTGAAGCTCAATCTCTTAATAATTTACTTAATGGCGGTTATAGAGATATAGTATTTAGTAAAAAAGGTGGTTTATTAAATTTATTTGGAGATAAATTAAGTAGAGCACATAGAATTATTATACAAAAGACTATAATAATTGAGCCTAAAGAAGAGAAAAAAGAAAATAAAACTGAAAACGTAATTCCAGAAGGTGCTTTACACGCTAATCTTCATCATATGGATGTAAAGAACATTACTAAAAAAGGTGTTCCTGTAGTTGATACAGATGGAGAATAGCAAGCAGAAATAGAGCGTGATGAAATTATATTTAGATTAGAAGTAACAAAATTACTTGAAAAATTAAAAGCGGATGGAAGTGATGAAGCAGCTATTACTGCAGGTAAGCTACTCGCTGAGGAAATATTATATAACACAGAGGATAGAACAGGACTTCTTGAAAAGTTTAAACAAGGAGGAGAGATTTAGATTGCTTAGGAAGGAACTAAATTAAATCCTAAATCTATTGTAGATTTCGATTCTTTCCAAAAATATTTAAAAGAAACGGGACGATTTGCTCCTGATTTCGATTATCAAGGATTTTATGATGATGAAGAATTAAGAGCAAGATGGTTAGAAGAAGAATTATCTAATCCTGGTAATGCTCATATGAATGATTATTATAAACTTCCTCAACATCATACTTATTCTAAAGAATCAAAAGGTGGTAAAGATTTTGGTGGAGAATGGTTAGGAAATGATGAAGTAGGTTGGATGTTTAAAGCATCTCCATTTAATATGGCTCAACATTCATTTGAAGATATGAAGAAATATTGGGATAATAATGAACCAGAAGCTGTATTATGGTATGGAAATGATTTTTACAAAGCTAAACCTAAGCAAGAAATAGAAACTCTTGAATTTAAACAAGGAGGTTCTTTAAATGTAATACCAGATGGTGCTCTTCATGCAAGATTACACCACATGGATATAGATAATATAACTAAGAAAGGTATTCCAGTTATAGATAATGACAATAATCAACAAGCTGAAATTGAATTAAATGAAATAATCTTTAGACTTGATGTTACTAAGAAACTTCAAGAACTAAGAGAAAAGAATACGGAAGAAGCAGAGATCGAAGCTGGAAAATTATTAGTAGATGAAATTTTAAATAATACAGATGATAGAACAGGTTTAATACAAACAATTTAATTAAAATTAATAATAAATGGCTAATAAATTAAAATTAATTCCAAAAGCATAGAGAGGAGCAGTTATTCCTAATGGAAGAGAAACTTTACCAGCAGGATTAACTTTAGAACAGTATCTTAACGCAAAAGATCAGTTAATGAAACTTTACGGAGCATCTGAAATGAATCCTATTTATGGTTCTCGTAAAGGTGATGATACTATTGAACAAGCTGTTAACTTTATTGGAAGACAAGCTCCAGCTGCAGCTCCAACAACACCAACACAGCCATCAGCAACTGTGCAGACTCCACAAAGTAATAGTAATCTTCTTAATTCATTTAAATTAATTGCACCTAAATTTGCTGAATTAAAAGGAACAGACGCTGCTCCAATTCAAGCAAGACCAGGTGGAAATCAAGAAAATGATATTCAGCGTGAAGCAAGATTAAGAGCACAAAATTCTGAACTTGGAAGATTCTTCACTCATTAATAAAAATTATGATAAACATTAAAATAGGCAATAAATCCTATAAGGTTGAAGAATGTAAAACTGAAGAGGAAAGAGAAAAAGGTTTACAAAATGTAAAAGAATTACCTGAAGACGAAGGTATGTTATTTTATCACAATCCTCCAGAGGATGTTGCTTATTGGATGGAAGATACATATATACCACTTGATATAGTTTTTATAAATGATGATCAAGAAGTAATAAGTGTAAAACAAGGTAAACCTCTATCTCTTGATTATATTGAAGAAAAAGATGTAGCATACGTACTTGAAGTTAATGCAGATTCCGGAATTAAACCAGGAGACGAACTAAAATTTGAAGGAGATGAAGTAGAAGGTATCATGAAAGTTCTTGCACCAGATGGTTCAGTTCAAATGTGGCTTCAAGGCGGAGAAAGAATCGTATCTCGTAGAGAAACAAAAATTCTTATCAAAAAGGCTAAAAAAGCTGATAAAAGTAAAGATGACAAGGATTACAAGGCTCTCGGTAGATATATGTTCAAAGTTTTAAAAGGTCAAGATGAAAGACCTATAGAATATGTAGAATCTAATAACGAAGATGGTAAAAAATCGGAAGAATAATCTATATATTTTATTATTTAATTTAATTAATTTTATTTTTTGATTTTACTTAAATATTATTTATATTTGAGTATTAAAAAATTAAAGTTTAAATTTAAACAAATTTATTATGAAAATATTATTTACAAACGGTAACAAAACTAAGAAATTCCAGCAAGGTGGAGAAGTTGCACCAGAAGCAGGTGGTGCACCAGTAGGAGCACCAGAAGGAGGAGCACCACAAGGTGGTGGAGAAGATCCAATGATGCAGATTGCTCAAATGGCTTTACAAGCATTACAAACACAAGATTGTAATGCAGCTATGCAAGTATGTCAAGTATTTGTTCAACTTCTACAGCAAGCACAAGGCGGTGGAGCACCTGAAGAAGCACCTGCTGAGGAAATGGGAGAACCTGTTTATCGCAGAGGTGGAACATTAGTAAAGAGAATTAAGAAGTAATTTATTTTAGGAGCGCACACTAACAATGTGTGCTCCTTTTTCATTTAATATGGCTCAAGTAAAGAAATTTTAGCAAGGTGGTTCCGTTAATTCTAACCTTTTTGACATAGGAGGTAGAAATGTAAATAAAAATGATTTTATTTACTTAGCTAAAAAGAATTGGAACACCTTCAAATCAAATTATAATATCTCAGGCGATGATGCTGTTGATGCTGATAATGCTTTTAATAAAGTATTACAAAGTATCGAAAGAGGAGATATTAGTTCAATGGGTGAAAATGGAGAATTATTCGATAAGACAGGTACATTATCAAATAATTCAGACCAGAAAAACTCTTACGGTAAAGCAGCTCAATATTTATGGGAACTTGGCGTAGGAATGGACACCTATCAAGAAGATAATAAAAAGAAAGGACTTAAATACGAAGATACAAGAGGAGCTTTAGGTAATATCATTAATAATAGTTTTTATGGTGGTAATTATACAGGCTCTGACCAAGATATTAAACTTTGGCTAAATCAAGATGCTGTTGATGCTAACGGAGTTCGTTCTAGAGTTAATAGAATGAATGCTTTAGCTAATTATTTAGAAAAATTAAAAGCAGATGTAAATACACAAGATATTGATTATGAAGGAAGTAAATATAAAGATAAAAATGAAAGACTTTCTCATATTGATAATGCTATATCTCTTCTTAAAAAAGGAGAATATAACGATAATGTATTACGTGCTTTAATGGATGTTGGTGATATGACAAGTACTCAAGCAATGTCATGGTTAGCTGATGGTACAGAACAATCAACTCAACAAAATCCAGAAGAACCTGCTCAACTTTCTGATGATGACAAAATAAAAGTACTTGCTAAACAATTAATGCAAGAAAGACCTGGTGTTTCATTAGAAGATGCTACTTCTTTAGCAACAGCTAAATTCAATCGTGATAAACAACAATCTCAAGCTCAAATCAGAAAAGAAATTCAAGACATCAACTTTAATAATTGGTTTGATGAAGTTTCTAAAGATTTCCAAGCAACTAATTTTAGTTTACACGATCCAAAATATAGTTTAAACTATTATAAAAATACTGATGCACCAAATTTCGGAATACACGATACTATCATTGATAAGTATGAACAATTAATGTCAGGTAAGAATAGATCTTTTATTGACTATTATAAAGTGGCAAATTCAGGTGTTAAACATAGACTTAGAGCATTACTTGATATAGAATCTGAACGTGCCGAAAGAGATGGTTTTACAAAAAATCTTAGAAAACTTGGAAACGGTTTATATGCTTTAAGAGGATATACTCGTTATAATAACGGATATGCTTGGGTATATAATAGTAGAACAGGTGATTTAAATAAAATACAAACTAAATCAAATCCATATTTGTTTGAAGAAAACGAAAAATGGTGGACTACTAATAATGCTAAATATAAGCAAGGTGGTATTCTTTTTGCTCAACAAGGTGCAAGTATTAGAGAAATTCTCGCAGAAGAAACAAAAAATGCTAGACAAGCAAGACAAGATAAAATTAAAACTGCATCAAAAGCTCAAAATAGACCAGAAGAAGCAGTAAAGAATGGTTCTAAGAAAGCGAATAGTTTAGGTGAAGCATATGATAATATGAACACTGCAAATAAAGTTAGATTCTATTCTGCTGTTGGTGATTTAACAGGTGCTGTTGCTTCTTTTGTACCAGGTTACGGAAATGCAATTTCTTTAGGTCAAGGTATTATATCTGATGTTGCAAGAGCAGGTGCTGATATTTCAGAAGGATATTCAGCAGGTGATGTAGCTTGGAATTTTGCTAAAGGTTTAGGAATGACTGCTATTGGAGCTATTCCATTAGTAGGTACAGGAACTAAATTATCAAAAGCATGGAAAGCAACAAGAGCATTTGTTCCTTGGGCACTTAGTATTGGTGCAACAATGGGTGATGTAAGTGCTGCAGAACAAGCATATAAAAATATAGAATCTGGTAAAGGTACAGTTGATGATTATATGGCTATGGTTAAATTGCTAACAAGTGTTTCTAATACAACAAAACTTGGAAGTAGTACACTTAAAGCAAGAGCTATTAAAAATGCCACAAAAACTAATAATACTGAAATTACTATTAAAGGTAAAAAAGGTAACATTAAATTAAATCAACAGCAATTAGACAAATTAAAAACAGCTAAGACTCAAGATGAAATGAACCAAATGATTAAATCAATGGGACATAATGATGAAATAGCATTTAGTCGTAATGTATTTGGTGAAAATCTTAAGCCTACAGATGCTGGTCGATTTGGAAAATCAGCTAGAGTAACTAAATCTCCAGTATATGATTTTAGTTTAGTTGCTAATAATTCAATATATAGAAAAGGTCCTGTTTCAGAAGTCGGAATGATGCAAATGAATGTAAATCGTCCATCTTGGTTACATTTACCATCAATTGGTTATAAACCTACTACTGTTACAAAATCTGCAACACCTGTTGTAGCACCTAGTGTAACACCTACAAGAGTTGCAGCTTTACCTAATTCTCCATTACGTTCTAATACTCCATCACCAATTCCTCCAGCAACACGAATGATAGGAAGAAATAATAAACTAACAATTGGTGGATATAAAAAAGGAGGACGTATAGAACGTCTAATTGAAAAATATCAAGCAGGTGGTAAAACAGTAAAACAATATGGTTTACCAACAGATGATATTTGGAACGCTGTAATATATGATTTAGATAATCGTTATCGTAATAACTTTACAAATGATACTGATTTTGATTATGTAAATCGTAATATTGATGTTACAGATAAAGTAAGTCCTAAAAACAATCTTTATGATGTAGAAGGAAATAAACCTTATACAGATCCTAAACAATTAGAACTTTATCATAATCAAGGTAAATTAGTTGAAGATAGAAATAAAAACTTTTATAAACAATTATTAACAAACCCTGTTCTTGCTGAAAAGTGGGCACGTGATTATTTAAAATATAATCATTCTACTACTCATGGTAAAGAATGGTTTGAAAAGAATAACATTATTAAAGACGGCATTTTTAATTTTGGTAATTTTGTAAATGCTAAATATAATGGAAATCGTTTATGGGAAGACCATTTAAATGCAACAGGACATGATGTTTATAAAGGTAAAGTTTATTATATTGAAGGACAAGATGGTTATTATGGAGATAAATTACCAGAAGGATATAGGATTGATCCTACTGATCAAGGTATTGATGTTGAAAATGGATTAATAAGAAAGTATAAACTTATTAAAGATCCAACTCAACCACAACCTAATCCACAACCTACTCCACAACCTCAAAACAAACAGTCAGTAATAACTCCTCCTACTAAGGAAGAAGTTCAACCTACTACAACAAATCCTTCAGTAGTTCAACCTAAATCTAATTTTGATCCAACTCGTTTAGGTGCTGATGCACTTGCATTAAGAACAGCACTTGATACTATTAGAACTAATAATTTATTAGCTGATAGAGCTTTAGGAAAACAACTTCCTTTAAAAAATCCTAATAGTATGGTTGCTCCAACTGCTGATGTTTATAATATCTTAGCAAATGGACAACAAAACGCTGGACAAATTAATACACAAGGTCGTCAAGCACAAAATAGTGTTGCTAATACAGAAACAGGTCTTTTAGCAAGACTTCATGCTGCAAGAGATGCTACTAAAGTAAAACAAGAAGCAGGTCTAAAAGCAGATGAAAAACGTCAAGCATATGCTGATAAGGCTGTTGAAGTTGGAAATTACAATCACGCTCAAGAAGTTGAAACAGGTAATTTTAACAACGGTCAACTTGTTAATAAAAAGAATATGGACATAGATATTCTTAACGGACGTGATGCAGCTAATTTACAAGTTCGTTCTGCATTAAGTGATAAATATGAATTAGATTTAAGACAAAAACTCGCTAAGGCTGAGGCTAAACGAGATATGGAAGAGCAAAAAGCTGAGTTAAAGAAAGAACAAATTGCTGATATGCAAGAACAATGGAATCAAAGACAAGTTCAATTGTTAACAAATTATCATATGAATGTTGATCCAGCTTATGTAAAAGCACGTAGAGGTTATGAAGAAGCTGTTAAAAATAAAGACACAGCAAATGCTTCTAAATATAAAGCGGATATGGATGTTATTGCAAATAAGTATAAAGTAGATGCTTATAATCAAATGGGACGATATAGTGCTAATAGATATGGAGTAAATTGGAATGATTTACAAATATCTAAAAATCCTTATTCATATTCAATGCCTACTAAGAAAGCAAAAGGTGGAACAATTTATGATAATATATTCAAGGCTCGACTTGATGACAATAGAAGATTTGATAAAAGAATTTCAGAATCTATAAAAACTACTTAGAAAGCAATTGGAGATAGCAGTGCTATCACAAAAGCTATTCTTAACAAGTTAATGAGTAAGTGGTAATATGATAAAATTTTTACAATCTGGAGGTGGTTTACCACCTTTTCAATATTATAGACCAGTAACGGTCACAACTCCTAGTGGATCAGTAGCACAACCTCAAAGTGCTACTGCATCTACAAAGGAAACAAAATCTGATGCGTTAACTGATAAAGATGTTCTTAAAGCATTAGATAAAATAGATGGACTTCCTTCAGATATGTCCGTTCTTAAATCAGGTTTAGTATCTGCATTAGGTACAGATTCTGGTTTTAGTATATTCGGTTCATCTGATAGTCTTTTTGGTAGTATCAATCAAATTGCAACTCAATATGCTGATACTTTATTAGGAATTAAAATTGCTAATTTTAGTAAAAAGAAATATGATGATATTAAAAAGACACTTGACCAAAATGGCGGATTGAATGAAATTGCCGTTACAGATTCTGGAGGAGTATTAGTAACAGATAGGGACGGAGAAATATCTCAAATTTCTATAGATACTTATTTATAGAATAAACACAGATACAAGGCTCTTACTAATTCAAATATTCTTTATATGAGAGCCTATAATCCAGACTATGCTAACAATGATGCTTTAATGGATATAGCATCAAATGGTATTGGTCTTACTGAAATTAATAAACAAATTAAAGGAGCACTTGGAAGTCTTGGTCACGATGATAATACAAGAGAATCTTATACTGTTATAAAAGGTGTAGAAGCACTTAAAGAAATATATAATAAAACAGGTGAAATAAAACCTGAAGGATTATATAAAATTAAAAATGCTACATCTACTCAAAGAGATCAAGCACAAGCAGCTATCAATTATATATGGAATATGTTACCTGAAAACTCTAAAGCAGTTCTTAAATTGAAGTCAGGTAGTGAACAAGATGCTAAACTTCTTGTTGCTAATTTTGTTGCTTCTGGAACTACAAGCAAACAAGATTATGGAGAAAGCTATATTCTTGATGCTGAGGGTAACAAACCAGGTGCTAAGAAAGAAGGCGAAGGTGGTGAGAAAAATGAATACAAACCAGGAGTTGTTTCTAATTTCATTAGAGGTAACGGTAAGCCTTCATCTTTTGTAATAATGAATGGAACTACAGATGGTTTAGTTGTTCAAGGTATAACTTCATCATTAACAAATAATTCTGGTAAAATATTAGGAGCTTCAAGTTTAGCTACTATTAATAAAGGTGGATATAATGGAGTTCTTGATTGGAATAATGTTAGTATGGGTGGAGTACCTATATCAGAAGCACATTTATCTGAATTAATGTGTACTGATGGACGTATAACTTCTATTGATTTTCCTATTGATATAGCGGAAAAACAAAAAGGAAATATTGTTCCTAATTATGAAATGTTTGCATTAAAAGAAAAAGCTGATAGAGAAATAAAGGCTGCAAACTTAGAAGAAAAACAAGATTATGATTCAATTAATGCTATATATGCTAAATACAATCTTCCTACTAAATATGATGCAAGTGGTAATTTAATTACAACTCATTGGGCAAGATTTGGAGTTATGCAAGGTGTTGCATTAAGTAAAGCATTTGATGATGATCAATCATTTAATGATTTATTAAAAGAAGTTTCAGATAATGAATTAGAAAGTTACTTAAAGTTATTCAATAATGAAGCACACATTAGCGGTTCACAACAAGAATTAAAAGGAAAAGATATTGAATTTGATAAATCAAGTTGGTGGGATAAAATGTGGGGTAACGGACAACATTGGTGGTCTACACATGATCAAATGTTTAAAGGTACTATATTTATTCCAATTGTTGTTGATGAATTTGCTGCTATGGCGGGTGATGATAGTCATACCAAAATAGATGAAAATGAAAGAATAGCTGGTTTACAACAAGATCACGATTTACAAGAAACAACTTAGTTACAAGGTCGTCTTGATGAATAATGGAAAAGAATTATGATTTAATTTTAAATATGACTGCTAATCCTGGACTGTCTTTAGGTAATCTAAAGACAGTTGGATTAACAGCTGATAATACTGCTTTAGAAAGTGAAGACAAGTATTTAAATTCATAGAAAATTCAGAATATGAGCATTTTTAAAGATGATGAAGGAAACTTTAGTAAAAGTAAATTTCATGATTTTTATAAAGTAGCTCAATCAACATATAATATAATGGCTAGTGACGCATATACAGATGACGTCGCTAAGAAAAGTCGTACCTATCACAGAGATAATATTTTTGCACCTCTTGAACAAAGAAGAAAAGGTCCAGAAATAAATTGGGTAAAACAAAGTAATCCATTTAAATCTACACAAAGTATTGTTCGTTTAGGTAAGGTAGAAGATGGAAAATATACATGGGATGAACTTGCACAAAGAGAAAAAGTTCTTGCAAATCCTAGAGAGGCAACAAGACCTGATGGAACTATTGATGAATCTAAAGCTATTTGGCAAGATGCACCAAATGATTCTTGGTTTAGTAATTTCTGGGAAACTCGTGTAGCTGCACAATGGGATGAAGACGGTGAACATTTAAATCCTGTTACAGGTGAAAAAGAAACACATAAAAAAGGAGATTTAAAACTTAATTCTTCTGGTAATTTCTATTATGAAAATCTTGATGGACGTGATGTTTACGGACGTAGAGTTCTTAATAAAATGAACACTTTAACTACTGATGGATCTGAATTTAATAAATATGATTTCTTTGATTCTGATGGTAAAGATAAAAGTGTTGGAGGAACTATACTTAAAAATGCAGCCTTAGTTGGTTCTATGTTTATTCCTTATATTGGACCTGTTGTAACAGGATTAGGATTAGCATCACAAACTGCTGGTTTACTTGGAACATTAGGTAAAATGGGAGCAAATTTTGCTAATGATAATCTTGGTACTAACATAAACAATTCTATATTTTCTGAAATGGAAGGATTTAGTAAATCTGTAGGCAGAAATGCAGTTTCAGAATATTCTCAGCAAAATATGTGGTCTGCTGAAAATTTAATTGGTTTAATAGGTGATGTAATGGCTCAATTTAAAGAGCAACGTTTCTTATTTGAAAAAGCACCAATTATTTTTAATAATAAATATGGAATTGTAAATAATGGTAATTATCAAAGTAAATTAGCTGAATTAGAAAGTCAAATTGCTAAATTTGATAAAACAAGAATTGATGATTTAGTAAAATCAGGAAAAACTATTACTGATATTCAAAGAGCCGCTAAAGAACTTGCATTAGTAAGACAAGAAAGAGCGGTTACTGAACTTGATTCTTATATTAAAGGATACAATAAGATAGGAGAAATCTTATCTAAAACATATATGACAGGTCTTGTTGTAGGTGATACCTATGGTGAGGCTAAATTACAAGGAGCATCTGATAATGAAGCATTATGGCTTACACTTGGATATGCTTCAGCCGAAGCCGCATTACTTAATACAGGTGTTGGTGAATGGCTATTTCCAGAACTTCGTTATAATAAACTACATCAAAAAGCTATTGGTGAAGCATTAGTTAAAGCTAAAAACGAAACAGCAAAACTCGGTGAAAGTTTAACAAGTTCTGCAATAAAGAAAGGTGAAAAAGAGGCAAAGAAAGATTATGTTAAAAGACTTTTTAATCTTGGTAAAAAAACTGCTGAAGATTTATATACAGCTAATAAATCAACTGGAGACAAGACTATAAAAGCAGCATTTGCTAATGCTCTTGGTGAAGGTACTGAAGAAGTAACAGAAGAATTTTTAGCAGATTTCTCTAAATCTTGTTTTAATGCAATAGGATGGTTAAGAGGAGATAATACTCGTTTAGAAGCATTTGACAATTTTAATTGGCAAGATCTTCTTAGTAGATACTCTATGAACTTCTTAGGAGGTTTTATTGGAGGTGGAGCCGCTGGATTTAGTTTAGATAATATGCGTAATATGAAAAAGCTTGACCATATGGAATTCGATCAAGCTATTCAAGAACTTGCATATATTGTTCGTAATGGACAAACTAAGGAGTTCCTAAAGACTGTTGATGAAATGACTTTAGGCGATAGACGTAAATCTGCAACTCAATTTACTAAAGAAGGTGATAATTATGTTTGGGCACAAGGTACTGATGAAGATAACCAAGATCTTGCAGCTAAAAATGCAATTCGTGCACAAATACAATTATTTGAAGATATACTTTCAAGCGAAGGTATTAAAATGAGTGATGATTCATTCTTATCAAAAAATGTTGATTTACTACCAGATATTAAATTTGGTCTATTAAAACAATCTTCTACAGCAGGTCGTTTCCTACAACAATTTAACTCTTTAAGTACAAAATTAATTGAAGCAAATGCTTCATTACTTGCAGCTAAAGGTAAATTGACTGAAAATTCAGAGAATAAAGAAACAGGAAACGCACAAGTTGATATTGCTGATAATCAAAAACAATTATTACAACAACAAATAGCTCAAATAGAGCAACAATTACAAACTGCATCAACTGAAGAGCAAGTTGCTTTAAAAGAAAGTCTTAAAAATCTTAAATCTCAATTAGGTAATCAACAAAACGGAGCAAGCGAAGTTCAAAGATTAGAAAGACAATTAAAAGATTTAAGACAACAAAAAGAAGACTTAATTTCTGGAAAACGTGCTAATGAATTTTTACAAGATTCATTATATGAAATGACTGATGCTATTAATAATAACTTTATTAAACCATCATTTATTCGTTACGCAGAATATAAAACTAAAAAGAAGTTTAACGAAATTCCAGAAAATCTTTTAGGTAAACTTCAACAAGAATGGAAAGCATGGGGAGAAATGGACAGAGCAGAACAAGTACACCAATCTGCTGAGATATTCAAAAATGTACTTGTTAATTCAATGCCTATTTTAACTCAAAATGTTGCAAAATATGAAGAGTTACTTCAATCACAAGATGTTGCTAATTTACAAGAAAACTTTGCTAATTGGTTAAATCTTTATCAAGATATATCTAATGTTAGAAATTCTGATAATTGGATAGAAAAAGTATCTGCATCATTATCTAGTTTATATCAAGGAATTGGTTTAGTATTTTCTGATGAAACTTTTAGAAATAACTATAGTAAACTTGTAGAAGATGCTATTAAATTAGAACAAAAGTTTAATGAGCAACGTGCTGAAATAAAAGGTAAAATTAATGATGCTAATATTAACACAAGTTTATCTCAAGATGAAAAGACTCAATTAATTGATGATCTTAATTTACAATTACAAGCATTAGAAAATAATTATAAAAAGGATTCTAATGAACATAGTAAAAAACTTGATTTTGCAGTGTCTGACCAACTTGTTAAATCAGTTGAAGATTTAGTTAATCCTTATATCAAACAAGGATTTATTAATTCTGAAGTAAAACACGCTTTAAAAGAAATTTTAACTCAGGCTCAATCTGTTTTAAGACAACAATCTAGTCCTTATCATACAACATTAGCAAATCTTAGATGGAAAAAGCGTTCTGATGAGGAAGAGAAACAACTTAAAGAAGCAGAGGAAAAAATAAAAGAAAGTAACGGTCATAGAGACAGATTTAAAGAAATACAAAAACAATTAGATACTTTAAGTTCTTCACCTATTGAACAAATACTTGATCAATTTACTACATCTGTTGGAAGTGATATTAAAGTTTCAGCTTTATTAAAAACAATTAATGATATTTTAGATGGTGTTAAATCTGATGTTACTCAATTCTCATTAAGTAAACCATTATCAGATCAAATTGTAGAAGCATTAAATCTTATTGATTTATTAGGTTCTGTAATTGAAGCATCTAAAGTAGATGAAGGTAACATTGATCATATTTATGGTTATACTAAAGTATTAAATGAAATTAACCATAAAGTTGGTAACTCTAAATGGGTTGATTTAGCAGAACTTAAATCTTCAACAGCTGATGTGTTAAAACAAGATTTATCAATTATAAGAAATAAACTTAATTTCTTATATAATCTTTATGCTATTTCTTCTGGACAAAAATTTGCTGAACAAAAGAGAGTTTCTTTAAATACAAATTATTTATTCTATAATAGATTAAATCAATTTGTTGCTGCCATCCCTGATGATAATGAATGGGAAGGTTTAAGTGAATTAAAGAATAAACTTAATTCATTAGCAACTTTAAGTAAAAATGCTCCAACAAGAAATTTAACACTTAGCACAGAAGACCAAAATAAAATAGACGAAGAGGTAATTCAAATGGAAGATGCTATTTATGATTTCTTCCAAAAGAATATCGAAAACGTAAAAGATAAACAAAAACTTGCTAATTTACTACATAAAAATGTTAATCTTTATCAATTACCTACTGAAACTTTAACAAGTAAACTTGAGGCAATAGATGATAACTCATTTGTTTGGTGGTTAGCAACTCGTGGTGCACTTAAATCTACAGACTTCCATAAAGAATATGCTGCTATCATAGACGATAAGATAGCACCTATTCCTACACAAGAAATTGCAACTTATGAGAACTATGCATCCATTGTTAATAAAGATTTCTTTACTGATTTTTATAATGGATTCAGACAAGCAATTAAAGATGATTGGAGTACTTTAGATGAAGATGGAAGACTTGAAATTATCAATCAACAAAATGATAATTTAACATTTAGTAAGAAATGGTCTGACAGTAGTGCTGCTTCTGATAAATATAAGGATTATCCGTTCCTTTCTTTAATAGCTCCTAAATATTCAAGCATTGTATTTACAGAAGGAATCCCTGGTTCTGGAAAAAGTACAGGTGTTTATTTATCAACTATTAAAATGATACAGAATAATGCTTCTTTAAAAAATGCTGGCATACTTGATAATGTTGCATTTGTATATGCAGCAGGTAATAGCACAAAAGAAGAGGATAGAAAAGCAGCTGTTAAAAACGCACAACGTTCTATTGAATATTTAAATCTAGATCCTAATAAAACTAAAGCAATGTCTTTAGAAGACATGATGAACTCTATCACATTAGGTGGTCAATCAGCAAGAGATAAGAATCGTTCTACAAAAGATAAAAATAATTATTGGGATATTCCTGAAAATACATATGATTTAAATTCTGATAAAGAAGTTAGATCAACAACAGAGGTAATTCAAACCGATAAACCTTATAGTTTAATCATTATTGATGAAATTAGTAATATTGGAATGTTTGACCTTGATACTTTAAATGTATATGCTGAGAAATATGGATTAACTATTCTTGGTGCTGGTGATTGTGACCAGTCTGGAATATCAGGAAATTATAGTTTTAAAAAGCACGATCTTGAATTTGATCTTCCTATAAACTTATATAATATAAACTTCATTAGATCTCCTAAGTTAGGAATCTCAATGAGAACTAATAATTATCAGAAAACTAAGAATCTTGGTCCTGCTCAATATTGGGTAAATAATGATTGTA
This sequence comes from uncultured Bacillota bacterium, assembly GCA_946407495.1. Taxonomy (GTDB): domain Bacteria; phylum Bacillota_I; class Bacilli_A; order RF39; family UBA660; genus RUG14891. The sequence goes on from CAMJOB010000001.1 coordinate 74,353, forward strand.
ACTTAGACCTTCATTATTATGAGGATGAAACAGGATTATATGGTGATAAAGTATATTCTGTATCTGGAGATAATGGAGAATTAGATTTATCTGATGATTTAGATGAAATATTAAAAGATGTTGATAGAATAGTTCAAACTTTAAATGAAGGTGAAAAGATAGGATATGTATTTGAAGATGGTACAGAATCTGACCTTTATAAAAAATTAACAGAAAAATATTCTGATTATATAGAGTTACTTCCAGGAACTACCTCACAAGGTAAAGAAGGACAATACTATATTATAGAACTTTCTGAAGAAAATGGTAACTTTAAAAATGATCTTTATACAGCTATTACTCGTTCTTCACAAGGTAGTTTAGTTATTACTGATGGAGCTGGAATAAACAGTATACAAGATACAGAAACTCACTCAGAATCATTCTCAGAAAATTCTATTGCTAAATTTGCAAAGAATAGAAAGGATGTATTAACAAGAGTTACAACTTCAGGAAATCCTGTTAAATATGTAGCACCTACTAAAGTTGAAAGTATTACAAATAACCCTACTTCAACTCCACCAAGTGCTCCAACAACACCAACAAATAATCCTTCTATTAATATAAATGCACCTGCTCCAAGTACTCCAACTAATAATCCACCTGCTACACCAAGTAATAATGGATTAAATACAGGAAATACAGGAACAGTTCAACCTGTTGGAGGAGGTTCACAAGCTAAATCATCATTAGCTAATTTAAGTGATGATGATTTTAGAGCATATGTTGATAATATAATTGACCAAGATGGATCTATTACTCTTTCTGATGAAGAAGAAAAGAATAGAATGTCAAAACTATATTCAGATTATCTGGAAACAGTTAATGTAGACGATGGAACTAGTACTTATACAAAGCCAGAACCACTTGAATTACAAGATACAACATTACCAAATGGTGATAAATTATCAGTTGGAGATTGGGTTGTATTTTCTCGTGACTATATAGAAAGTGGTTTAGAAAATGGACATCATGCATTTAGAGTTAATAAAATTTTCGATGATGGAAAAATTGAATTAACTCCTAATTCTCCTACAGAATATCTTATTATGTCAGTTGATGACTTATATAAGAAATTAATAAAAGTATTTGATAATGAAAATGAAGCCGTCACATATGCAAGATCAGATGAATCTAAAGCATATTATACTAATCTTAACTCTGCAAATACTGAAGAGGAGGAAATTCCTGAAAATGGACTTGGAGTACAAACAGAAGAAGATGCAGAAGGACTTGTAATAGGATTAACAGATACCTTTGACGGAAACCCAGACCTTCAAATTTCAGATGCTAATAAACTATATAATTTATATATGTATACGTTTAATACATTTGAAACAGGTGTTTAGGACGTAAATGGTTATCCTGTTCAATGGGGTTCTGATACAGCAAGACATGAACTTCGTTTAGACAGTATAAACGGTCTTATGAATCTTGATAAAAAATTAGGAAAGAGTGTTCGTAAAATAGTTGAGTATAATGCAATAATTAATGAAATTCGTTCTGCTGTATTCAATACTGCTGATAAAGCAAAACTTGAAGCAAAACTTAATAAAATATTTGATAAATATTTTGGAGTTAATGGAATTTCAACGATATTTGGATTAGTTAGTCATTCTGAACCAAAGGATAGTGATTCAGAATGGAGTAGTTCAACAGGAGATTTTCGTCGTTTACAAAGACACAAAGACGAAACTATTCAATTTACTAATTCTGTTAATGGAAAATCTTATAAATATTTAAGAAAAACAATTTCTATTGAAATTGCAAGTAATGGAGAAGACATTTTAGAATTACCTCTATTATGTTTCCCAAATCCTATAACAATATTTAATTCATTAGAAGATATTAGAAAAGATTTAGCTCCTATAGTTGGTTTCACAGATATAGCAGATGCTAAACAATTAGATGATATTCTAAATAAAGCTGATGATATATTTAAAATATTTAAAAATAAGTACGATCCTTTTATAAAATTAATTAAATTATATAGAGGTATAACAGATGATTCTTTTAGAAAAATTAAAGATAAAAACTGGACTCCTGCTAAAGCATTTAGTAATAAAGGTATAGTTCCTATTGGTACTGAAAGAGGATTTGATTATTTAGAGGAAGGATATGAATACGAACCAGAATTCGTTAATATTTCTGCACTAAATGAAAAACAAGATTTAGTAATATCTAAATTAATGTATTCTCAAAACGGAACTATTGAAAATGCAAAAGGTCAATTAATAGAAATAGATGGAAATGAGTATTTAATAGCTCCTGGTTATCCATTTGTTTTAATGAGTACAGATAAGTCTTTAACTAATACTAAAGAATTAGTTAATGCTTTTATTGAAGATTTAAATAATAAAGCTGAATCACCTCGTGTAAGTTTAATATATGTTCTTCCACCTAAAATTAGTACAGAAGATTATTTATTAAATCTTGCTAAGATATATACTAAAGTATCAGATGCTATTCCAAATGTAGGTAATTCAGAAACAGGATATCGCATAATTGAAGCCTTATTTGCAGATGAAAACTTTGTAAATTCAATTCTTCAAAATAGTTGGCTTAATAATTCTGTTGAGAAAGTTAAACTTGTAAAGAAACTTCTTGAAGAAATAAAAACTATAGGCGAAGATTCAAATGATAATAGATCTATTGATGACATCTTATTAGAAACTATAAAATTTGAAGGAAATACAGTACAAAAACGACATTTCTTTAAAAATATATTAATGGAGTTAGCATACCCAGAAGTTAAGTCTAGTATTCCAAGTAAGAGATTAAGTGGAAAACTAAGAAGTAATCAAGATGTGGTTAATGCTATAAAAGATATACTTGAAAAGAACAATTTAAATATTTATTTAAGAGCTAATAAGAAAATCCAAGGTTAGAGTTACGGACCATTCAATGAATTAGACCAAGATAATAATTATAATGTAATGGTAAACGGAAAACCACTACCTTATCAAATTCATGGAAATGTTATAACTAATACTTTCTATGGTAATGTACAACCTCTACTTGATGATTTCCTTAGCAATGATGGAAAGTCTGATAGAATGGATTATATTCATCGTCACTCTGTTTCTGGTTATCAACCTAATTCTAAATATCAAAAGATTAGTAAAATACTTAATGAAGTTAAACAGAAAACAGGTTTAGATATTAACATGGCTTCATTAGGAACAGATGAAATCGGAAACATTGCTCAACAAATAAATGATAAAACAGATTATATAGCATTTAAAATAAATGGCAAATTAAAAATATTTAATAAAGTAGACTTTAAGAAATCTCTATTATTAGATGAAAATTCAGTAAATAGTATATCTTCATTACAATTAAATCATAATGGTGATGCATCTTTTGTTATTAAAAACGAAGATACAGGAGAAGTTTATAAAGCTAACTATTATGAAAGTGAAGAAGCTATTGAAATATTTACATCTAAAGGAAAAGAAGCTACTTATGTATTGACAGATGACGATTTCAATAATATTTCTAAAACTTTATTAGATAATATAGGAAATATTCATATTATGTAGAGAGGTTTAATTAATAAAATATTAAACGCTGCAAATAGTGTAGAACTTACTACAGAATTATAGAACTTCCCATTAGATTTAGATAAAGCTAAAGTATTATTTGGTAAAGCAATTTCAGATGAACAATTATTACAAAAAGTTTTAGATACAATTTAGAAAAAAGAGCCAGAAACTAATTGTGGTTCTCAATCGAAAAAAATAAAATTAGTATGAGTCAATTATGTTCAATAACTGATGAAGTAAGAAAAAAGATTGAAACAGATATAGCTAATCTATGTTTTGAGGCAGGTGAATTAGACCTGTCCTCAACATAGATTAAATTAAATTTTAAATCTTTATTTCAAACTTATAAGGATTATGTTCCTTTAAATGATGTAGTTAGCGAAATCGTTAAAGTTGCTAACAATTATGGAATGATGGGAGAAGCATTTTTCTTTGATGATGAAAGAGAAATAGAAAACATCATTCAAGAAGCAAATACTTTAATTCCAAGTGAAGTTGATACTGCATCTACTGAAAAACTATTAGATGCAAATAGAAACGTTTTAGGTAAAGACGTTAAAAAAGATTTTTTAATTAGAGCTTATGGAACTGCTGTTGATGTTAGATTAAAAGTAGAAAAAGAAGCTTCTATTGCATTGTTTAATTCTATGATAATAGATAGAATTAACGGAAGAACTATGTCTTCAGTACACGAACTAAATAACAACATAAGAAATTATCAACAAGAATTATTTGATAATGTTATTTCTTATTTAAAAGATTATTATCTTAATGCTCCTGGTTTAGGATTTGATATTAGTATATTTGATGATACTACTATGTATAAGCCTGATGAACAAGGTAATATACAATATACAGGTATTGTTAATAAACTTGATTCAGTAATTCAAAAACAACTCGCTCGTGATAATTTTCCAGATGGAATGTTAGAAAAATTATCAACAAGTGAAAAATCAGAAGATCAAAATAAATTAAAAGCGTATAACTCTTGGCAAATTCTCACTCACTTTGATTCTTTTATGAAAATAAGATATGGTGAAGCTATCGAAATTACAGATTTCGGTGATATGAGATTTACAGGAGAAAATAAATATAACCGTTCTGCAAAAGGAACAAAGAATAACACTACTTGGAGAAATAGTGATGAAATAAAACTTAATGAAGAAGTTGATAATATTATTCAAGAACTTGTAAATACTACTCCATTATTAACATATGAAACTGATACTCAAATAGGTTACTTAGATTTTGCAACCTTTTCTGATATATTAGGACGTATTAAAGAATGTGTATATGATGGAGATGATATTTTATTTGATGATAATTTCATTGAAAAATATGAGGACTCATTATCTTTATATACTCAAAGAGTAATTAAAGATAAATCATTTAAGCAAATTATTAATTCTATTAGATTAAATCCTCAAAAGTATTTAAGTGCTTTATTTGAAATATTATCTAATCAAAGAACTTTCGATGCTATCACTTCTGATACAGGTGTATTTAATAAATTTAGAATTGAAGATAAAAACGTTATTTATTCTATACATAAAGGTATTACAAGTAGCTATGATCTTACAGCAGTAAATGCTATTGTTGGATCAGATAAAACTAATACTATTTATGAAGAAATGGCACAAGCTTGTGATTCTATTTTTAAAATTAATTTCTTACAATATTATAAAGGACAAGACGGACTTGTAAAAGTAAGAAATATGAATAATACAAGACTTGATACATTACTTCGTAGTATTAGACAAGCTGCTAAAGCTAAAAATAATAAATTAGTTCCTGGTCAATGTATTGATAACGGAAATGATACTTATATTATAAAAGGAACTACAATTACTTATAAAAAGAACAAAGATGGAAACTTTAATGGTATTGAATTTAATATTCCAAATACTTCTATTAAAGTTGAAGTTAATATAGACGGTAAAGTTTCTTATAATGTAAATGGTAAAAATGCAACAAGTTTAACACTTTATAGTAAAAGTTATAATAAATCAGATTTATTTGATTTTATTAATAACGTTTTAGGACAAAATATTTCTGAAACAACATTAGAAAATATGCAAAGTTCACAATTAAGTACAAATCTTACAAATTTAACTAACTTTGCATCAAGAATATTATTTAATTCTATTGTTTCTAATGTTACTCTTAAAGGATTTAACTTTGTTACAACAATAAAATCTCGTCTTTCAAATGTTTTTGGAGAGAACCATAATTACAGAATTGATAAAAATATGAAAGAGATTGATTTAATACACAGTAGTGATATTAATACAATCGAATCACTTGCTAATGCTATTGCAATAGAGCAAGGTCTTTTATCATCTTCACAAATTAAAAGTGGATCTGGAAGTGCTCAATCTCAACAATCTTTAAGTCGTCTTTTAGGTGGTATACAATCTCAATTTAGTCTACAAAATAAAAGCATTAACTCAGCTACTAAAAACGCAATGATTCTTGACACTAAATTATTAAAAGGTGTTTATACAGCACGTGAATATTATGATTTACTAACTGTAAGAGATCATACAAAATTCAATGTAAATGAATTTGAGACTTCAATGTTCTTATATGATTTTATAGGAGGTTTAATACCTAATAATGATTATAATCGTTTAATAGGAAATGGAACTATTGCTTTAATTCCTTCTGTAAACTCTGATAAAAATACTATTGGTCGTATACTTATTGATTTAAATTATAGAGTTAAAATAGGTAATGAAGAAAAAGCACTTCGCGATTTAACTCCAAGTGAATTAGAAGGATTAATTTGTAGAGAATTAGGTGACATTTATAGGAACGTTGAATCTAAAATTAATTCTGATTTTGATACAGTATTAGCTGGAACACAAAATTCATTACGTTATACACAAAATTCATTTGATGCATTTAATGAAAAACATAAAATTGTTGATCCTGAGACAGGAAAAGTTAAATATGATTCAGCTCGTGCATTAAATAGATTAATTAAAGACTATAATTTAAGAAATAGACATAAACCTGTTTCAATAACAGACCAAATCCATTTTATAACTAATAAAGATGGAAGTATTTCTCCAAATAAAAATATATTACAATATATTGATCAATTTGTAGATGAACCACAATATATTGGAGAAATTACACAATTCCATCAATTTATGAACCATAAAAGAGCAGACGTTCTTGGAACATTATTACGTTCTAATTTTAAAGTTGATTTAACAGAAAATACTCCTATTACAACATATCTAAAAGAACAAAATAAAAATTGGATTGACGATAAACATGGAGAATTAATATTAGGACGTGTTAAAATAAATGGTATTGAACATGACATTAGAACTAAAACTGATTTAATAAGAATTAAACAGAAATTACTTGAACATCTTAATTCTGAGTTAGTTAATTTAGGAAAAGAGGTTGATGTTAATAATTATATAGGTTTAAAGAAAAAAGTAGGACAAACTCCTGAAGATTTAGCAAAAATTAAACAATTTGAAGAAACTGATTTAATTAGAAATTATAATGATGTTATATACGCATTAGATAAACTTGCAAATTCTGATCTTCTTTATGAACCTCAAGTATTAACAGGTTTAGAAAACTTCAATGTTGAATTTAAATTAAATCCACTTGTAGACCAATATAACACTCTTGATTATTTATTTACTCAAGAATTTATGATTTCTACAGTAGGAACTCTTGCTGCACATCCTCTTAAAAAATCAGATGGAAATATAGAACATGACGAAGCTGGACGTTTCCAAGCTCAGCACAAACGTAATGTATCTATGACTGCTACTATGCAAGAGTTTGCTTTAGGATTAATAAATGGAATACCTACTGACTATAATATTGCTGTTATTGATGATGTTAAAGATGTTCAATATAACGTAACAGGAGATATTGATGATGGTATTAAACCATTTGACGGTGCTACTTTTGTAAATCCATTTATAGTTCATCTTGAAAATAATTCTCTTGGTGCTGCTAAAGCTGGTATTACTAAGAAACAATTCGTTCATTTCTATGATGAAGGAACTGCAAACGGCGGTATTATTAAAACTGCAGGTTTCGGACTTACTAATGACTGGATTAGAACATCACCTTTCATGGAAAAAATGATGTATAAAATGACACAAGGTAAATGGTTTGGTCCAAATGGTGAACCTGTTGTTGTTGATATATTAGGTGGAATACAAAAGAGAATACAAGTTCCTTACTATTTTAGAAAAGGAAATAAATATTATAAAGTAACTCAAATAGTAAATAAAGGTAATAATAGATATGATGTTCTTGGTGGAATGGTTAGAGTTTATAACCCAGAAGGAACATTAAAATGTGAATTAACTAGAGATGTTGATGAAACAGAAGTAGTTAATTTAAATAATTTATTTACTGAAGACGTTGAAGGTGGAGTTCTTGTTGATTCTAACTATAGTTTATGGAATTTATTTGGAGGTAAAAATTCTGTTGAAGTTATAAACGGAAAATTAGTTCCTTCTGAATTTTCTATTAAAAATGTAGTAACTGCAATGAATACAATAGGTTTAAATCCTAATACAGGAGCAGAACTTACTGAAGAAGAAATTGCTAACATTAGAACACAAGACGATGTATATCAACCTTTAAAACATTCTGATATTCATTATATGCCTACAGTTGGTGCTGTTAAACAAGGTGCTGCAAACATAAATACAAAGGATTTATTCTTTAATGATGAACCTTTAAACTTTATGAAAATCCATATGTATCAAGCAGGTATTCAGCTTGATAAAGAGCATCACGCAGACGGATCTGAACTATCACTTATGACACAGGTTATGAATGCTTGTGCACATAAAGGATTCTCTCTTGATGATTCTATGGAAATGTATAGAGCATTAAGAACACTTACTGATATAGGAACAAGTGAATTACTTGAACCAATTAAAGAGTATATTAATGATGAAAATGTTGACACTCAAAAAGCAATTGTTGAAGCTACTGTTAATACAGTTGTTAAAGCATTAGCAAGACAATCAATGAGTGAAAATGATTTACTTTCTGTTTTCGCATCTGAATTAATTGATAAAGTTAAAACAGGACAAAAATTAAAAACTGAGGATTTCTTAGAGAAACTTCCAAAAGATAATCCTGCTGTATATGCTAAATTCTTATCAACAGTTTCTGTATTCTTAACAAATTCTGGTATTAAAATGAAAATTCCAGGAATCTTATCAGTTCTTACTCCATCGTATAATATTATGCAAATGTATACTATACCAAAGGGAACAAACCCAGATGGTTCAATTAGATACATTGATGTAAAGTATGAACAATTAGAATATAACGAAGACGGAATATCTGCTGAAGAATATCTTCAAGCAATACAACAAAATGCACCTGTTGTACTTGAAACAACACTTGACGAAAACGGACAACCTGTACAAAATATAAACTTCAATTATTTAGAAATAGGTAAAACTTATATAATTGATGGAAAATCTGTACAGATTAAAACTCCAAGACAACGTAGTGATATAAAAAGACGTATATTACAAGGAGGTTATACTTCTATAGTTCAAGACCTTACAGTAGGTCACGAATTAGGAAACTATGATGTATTATTTAAAGGTAATATTGGAGAAAATAGTTATGATTATTCATTATGGGATTTAGACTCTGTTAGAGCATTGTTTGATTTAAAAGAAATACTTGATGAAAAGGATTTCCTTAAACAACAAGAACTTTATTCTGTATTTAAACATAACTATGAACATCTTTTACCTAATGGAGAATTTGATTATAAACAATTAGAGAAATATCTACGTAAACTTGTTAGACAAGATAACTTAGTTTTATCAGAAAACGGAAACGATTTTACTGATAAACAAACAGTCTTAATTGATGGACAAGAAGTCTTAGTTAATAAAACAAGTATTAAGTCAAAACCTTACGAATTAATTCTTCCTAAAATATTTATTAATGAGTTTGGACTTGATCAATATGATCAATTAACTGATATAGCTAATGATCCAGATTTCTTTACTTATAAGTTGATTAATAACATTAAACCTACTGCTGATGAAAGTAATTATAGTATTGCTTTATTAAATGGTAGTAAAAATAAGTTTACAGGAAAACTAAATCATTATTATATTGCAACATATCCAGAACAAATAAATGGTTTAACTGAATTAAAAATTGATAAATTTTCAGAAAATGGAAACTTATACAGAATTGATTCAGATGGAAATCAAATACATTCGTTATCAAGTCAAGAAGATAAAATCTATATTGATAGCTTAGGTAATGAAATAATTTACACTAAGAACCCTGGTTTTTATGTTAATCACTTAAATTATACAACAGCTAAAATTTCAGAAACATCTGATCCTGAATTTACATCTGCTGAATTATTTAAAGTAAGTAAAAATAAATCAGCAAACAGATTTTATCAATTCTTAACTCAAGGTACTGTAGAAGATTCTGATATTTGGGATGAAGAGGCTTTAACTAAATTAAATACTCAAATCATTAAAGAACAAAATAGTAAAATTGATGATATTATAGACATTGATAGTGATAATGATCATCCTCTTGCTAACTATTTAAAAACTTTAGGTAGAGAAATGCATTCTTCTTTCTTAAAATCATTAGAAACAGTTGCTTCTCGTACACCTTCTCAATCAATGCAATCATTCATGCCTATGAAGATTGTAGCATTTGATAACCCAAATATTAATACTGCTTTCGTATCTACAGCACAGATTTGGTTACAAGGTTCTGACTATTGAATTTCAGTCCGAAATTGACATACGAACCTTTGAATTAATTCATAAATCGTTGTAGTCATTAAATCTCGTGAACTGACGGGAAACTCCTTAGAGTCTTTTCTACTAATTTATGATAGAAATATACATAAAGGCTTTATTTAACTAATAAAGGTATAGTAAAAAAGAAAAGAATTGGACAATCCGCAGCTAAGCATCCTAGATGCAAAAATTAAATATAAGACTTGTAAATTGATGCAAAATTTTATATTTTTATTTTGTATAAGGATGAAAGTTCATCGACTATCCCAAAAGGGAGTAGAGAGCTTTCATTTAAGTTTAATATTAAAATTTAAATGAAATGGCAAGAAAAATTAAAAGAAAACTTACTAAAGAACAAAAATCTCTATTAATTTCAATGTTAATTGGAGATGGAACAATCACAAATCATCCAGATTATAAATTATCACATTCAGAATCTCAACGAGAATTTTTAGAATGGAAAATTAAATTATTAGAAAAATATGGTTTTGAACATGGTGGTTTAAAAGAATATATATCTAAATGTGGATATAATTTAGGAAACAAAGTTTTATATGTTAGAATAAAAACAAATCCTACAATTAAAGCATTAAGAAGAAGTGTTTATAAACCAAAGAAAACTTTTACTAGAAATTTATTAAATTGGTTAAATCCGTTAGGATTAGCTATATGGTATATGGATGATGGATGTATTAATGTTAATACTTCTATTCAACGTAGTTCTATACAACATACTTGTAAAATTGCTACTTGTGTAGATGAAGAAACAATTAATATGATGATTACATATTTTAAAGAAATTTGGAATATTAACTTTAGACCTTTTAAAGAAGGAAAAAATACATATTCTTTAGCAACATCATCTGAACAAGATTGCATAAATTTCGTAAATATAATTAAACCATATGTAGAACAAGTTCCATCTTTATTATATAAAATTAGAGATAACTTTACAAAAGAAGAATTTATTGCTTATCAGAAAACTGATAACTTTCGAAGCGCGAGACATATAATTGGAAATTAATTATATGAAGATATAGTCAGTCATATATTGAAAAATATATGGTAAACGGATATTGATGCTGTATCTATTGCAGCATATGATATTGATAAGAGCGGTAGACTTCCACTTTGGTCTCCTTATGCAGATTTAAGTTCTTTATAGAATATTAACGATTCTATGAAACTACCTTTCCCAACTGGAAAGAATGTAGAACTTAAAGATATATCAGAAGACGCAACAGATGATGAAAAAGCAGAATTTAATTCTGATGCTCTAAACTACTTTGGCAATTTAATTAATAAATATTCTGATTTATTTAATTTTAGAACAAGAAAAAACACTTCACATATTTACTTAAAACAAAATCCTAATTTAACTTTATTATCTGAATTTATTAAAGAAGTTAATGAAAATGGACTTTATCAATTAAATGATAAATTAAATGAAAGATTATCTAAGGCTTTAAGAATGAAGAAGTGTAATTTTACAGAAGAATTTACATCAATAATTAATGAACATAATAATTATCTTAGTAATGTAAGTAATAATAAATTAATTTCTATTGCTAAAAATTATTCTATGTATAAGATGTATAAGATTATTGATACAGCTGCAAATCTTACTCAAGCACAATCTTCTGTAGATGCTATGACGGGTCCTGTTAAAAATATTACTAAGAACTTTAAAGTTGGTAAACTTATTAATGAACGTACACCTGGTAATGTATTTAATAAAGCAGAATCTATCGAAGATAACCAAGTTGGTAAAGATGGTATTAGTATCTGTGCCGTTGGTATGAAAACTTTCTTCGGATTAACAGAATATTTCAATTATGTTGTTAATAGACCTGTAATAGGAACCGATGAAGAACGTGAAGCAATTAGAAAACAAAAGGATAGAATTGCATTAGGAAGAAATAAAGAAATAAAAATCTATGTTCCTGGTGAAAAAGGAGCTAGAATTTATAAATATTTCGCTAATATAAATCCTAAGATAGGATCTGAATTATATGATACATTATCTGAAACTTATGATGATTCTGATGCGGCTCTAGATTTGTCTGCTTTACTTTCACTTGCTACTGATAATGCTAAAGAGTTACAGTTAAGTAAATTAAACGCAGGCATTAAGACATTAGGAATGTATGTTTTTGGTGTTTCTATTGGAATGGATATAGAATCAGTATCTAAAATCATGACTTCTGATGTTGGTTTATTATTAACAGATCTTACAAAGAGTAACGTATTCACAGGAGAAAAAGGTATATTCTCTATATCAAAAGTTTTCGATTATCTTGAAACAGGTCCTCGTGATACGCTAAGTAAATATGATGAAACTAAAATTGTAAACAACAAAGTAGTTCCAAATTATATTGAATACTTATCTAAATCTTTAGGATTGAAATATGGAGTACAAAATTTGTCTCCTTATTATTTATTTGCTAAATTTGCTTGGGATAAATCAATAAATCTATATGATAAAATTGAAATACTCGAATCATTAAAAGGATTATATAAATACGGAAATACTACAAAAGAAGTAGCCGTTGAAGATAAACAAAAATATAATCAACTTATTGATGAATTAGAAGAGTATATAAGACAAGTAAATATAGTTAAAGAAAATGAATGGACTTATAATTCATTAAAAACACTTTCTGAAGGTGCTGAGGAATTAAAAATATTAGGACAAATATTTGGTCTTAATAAAGGTTTACCTACAAAACCAGAAGAAATAATTTCAAAAGTAATTGATTTAGAAAATGTAATTAGAAATAGAAATCAAGCTATAATAGATGCAAATCATAGAATAGCTGTTAGATTAAGTCTATTAGAAAATAAAGATGTTCCAAAAAAGGCAGAAAATGGATATGAGGCTTTCGATCTTGTTCGATTCTATACTGATGAAGAATACAGAAATCAATGTATTGAAAACTATGATAACGTAAAAGCATCTGTTAATGTTTTAGATGCAGTATTCACAGTTCCTCATTTTTCTGGTTATTTACAATCTTTAGTTGTAGCATATAAATCAAGTTTAGAAACAAGTAATAAGTTTAAAACCACTGTTGAAATAGGAACATATTTATTAGAAGAAGGTTTAGTTGGAAATACAAGTAAAGATAAACAAGATTTATTCAAAGGAATTGCTAATTATTATTCTGATTATGTAAGACGTAAATGGATGTTAAGAAATCTTCCATCTATTAAAATACCAAAAGGTATAAAAAGTATAGCTAATGGAAAATTAATAGATGAAGAATGTGAAATTAAATTAGGAACTGCTTCTGGTGATGCTTCATTTAAGTATATTATGGAAAATATAATTATACCTAATTTACAAAAAGGTTCACTTGGAGAAAATGGAACTACTAAAAATATTTCTGATAACAGATTTATTAAAGCGTTAACAGTTTCAATATTAACAAACACAGTTACTCACAATCCTATTATTAACTACACACTTCCTATTAATATGTTACCTTCTTCTGATGAAGAAAGAGGTGTATTTAATAGTTATAAATCAGAATTTAATAAACTTCAAGGATATTCATATAATCTTAATGGACAAAATATTCCATTAGTTGATTTATTCTATTATTATGGATTAATTGCTCATTACGGTAAGCAAGGACAACAATCATTAATGCCAATTTTTGAAAATCTACATGATAATCCTCAATATAAATTATCAGATTTTCATAAATTTGAGTCATCTTTTGATGAAAAAGTTCCACTTGATCAACTTGAACTTTTCCCATATATACTTAAAGTTCAAAATCCTTATGCAGCAACAGGTAGATACATTTATACACAAGATCCTGAAACACTTCACACTGAACTTTGGGAAAAATTAAATAGTAGATTTTATAGAGAAGATATTGAAGCTTTAGCAGCAAGTGAAAACATACCACCTGCAACAGCTTGGTATAGAATACAAAAATCTATGGGTGCTATAAATGGATATGCTAAAAAAGTAAATTTAATCATTAGAAATATAGATGTAAGTAATTATTACATGGTTCCTAGTGATAGGCTTTTATCTGTTGAAAACGAAACTAGAAAGGAAACAATACGTATTGAAGATCATGTTGTTGGAGAAGTTAGATTTAATCCTATTGATTGGGATGTTAAGTCTCTTGAAGAAATTGGAATAAAACATGATTTATTAACAAAATATCCATAGTATTTGAGTAAAATGCCTACTAAGGAAATAGATGGTAAAACAGTAGCAGATTTAGATTATTACGCTTCATTATATGAACAAGCATTAATGGAGGAATTAAGAACGTGTTAAGACCTTTTTAAGAAATGGCATCATGTATAAATATTAATTCAGTAGAGTTCCAGACTTTAAAGTCGAAGTCTGGACTCTCTGATTTTGAATTACAAGCACAATGTAGAATGTTTTTAGATAAATATGATAGATTTCCATATCTTGATGAATTACGAAATAGTAATTCTGAACCTTATCTAAAAGACGCACTTAAAATGACAGGAACTTCTGCTAAAATAAATAATATTTTAGAAGTGACAGGTACTGATAATATAGAAGAAGCAAATGTAGCACTTAATGATGAATTTAGAGATTTGGAAATAACTCTTGTTCCATTAAAAACATCTGCTCATGTAGAAATAGAACATAGACCATCCATCTATAATATTAAAGAAAAAGAAGTTATAGAAATGGATGATAATATAAATAGTACTGCTTTATTAAATCAAACTATAGATAAATTAGCAAGACTATATGGAATTAATATTATTCCAACTAGTATTGCTGAATTAATGACAGAAGAATGGAACGGATTAGTTCCTGATGCTAAAAATACATCAGCTTTTGTATATAATGGAAATATTTATATTAATACAGATGTTGCTAATGTAGATGCTCCTTTACATGAAATGATGCATTTATTTTTAGGATCAATTCGTTTTACTAATCCTCAATTATATCAATCGTTATTGGATAAAACACAAAATTTTGAAGATTATCCTCTTTTAATAGAGCAATTTAAAGATAGAACTAGAAATGATATAAATGAAGAAATACTTGTTGAAGAGTTTTCTAAATATTTAACTGGATTTCCTTCTAAACTTAATGATTTAAATGAATCAGATAGATATAATTTATTTTATGATTTAAATCGTGTATTTGATTCTGTCTTAATGGGAAACAGTAGTGTTAATTCTGTTAATACATCAGAATTAGGATTTATGTCACTTAAAGATTTAGCAAAGAAAGTAAATTCTTCATTATTAGTTAATAAATTTAAAGGATCTCTTGATGATAACAGTTTACATCGTATTGAAATGAATACTAAAGCTGCTTTAATGAGAGAGGGTAAATTGGAGGAATTTTGTTCATGAATTGTGTATATTTATTAGACGGACATCAATTTAATTCTGAAATTGAATTAGATGATTTTTTATTAGCAAAGAATTATTTAAGAAAATCTCTTGGTGATATAGTATTCCAGATTAATACACATCAAGCAGTTGTTTTAGATATATTACAAAAAGAATCTGAAAAATCTGAGAAATTAGAAGCTGAATGGGATTATGCTCGTAATAATAGATTCATTGGAGACGAAAGAGACTCTTATAATTTCCGAGCACCTTATATTGGTGTAAATAGATTCTTATCTGGATTTAAAACTGAAGATGATGAACTTCTTTTCCCTGAATTTATACCTGATAATTATTGGGGAACAAACGATAGAACTAAAGGAAGATTTGGTGATTGGGCAAAAGGTGAATTTAATGATGCTGAAAAAGAATTATTCTCACAAGTTGAAGGTTGGGATGTTAATAATATGCCTAAAGTTTCAGATACCCATCAACAAGATCGTTTAAGAGGTTTAATAGAAAACAAATGGGAACATCAAGCATTAATTGGTGATGCTACTCACTCTGTTCTTGAATTATATTTTAGTAAACATGAATCATCTACTGATGATAATATTGTTTACATGAAAGACGCTCTTAAAAATGATCCTAATGTTTTAAATGAATTTAGAAATAAATTATCTTCATTAACATATAAAAGAAAAGACGGAAGTTCAATTAAATTTAATGATTTAATGACAGATGCTCAGTTTATACAAGCACTTAATAAGTGTAAAGAAATTGAACAAGCTGTTATTAATAAATTTGGAGATGATTGTCTTTTTTACCCTGAGTTTAAAATAACAGGTAAAATAGATACTAATGTTGCAAATGGTGTTGATACAGTAATGGGTATCATTGACTTACTTGTTATTGACAAAGAAGGAAATCCTCAAATTGTAGATTATAAAACATCTATTCACGATTACGATCACTTCAATTCTGCTAAGAAATTAGCATATACTTATCAAACAGCTGTATATGGACGTCTTCTTGCAAAAGCTGGAATAAATATTAATAAAACAAAATATTTAATTGTTCCTATACAAATTGCTGACTTTCAATATGAAGATGATGATAAATATACATTTACAGGATTTAATTTAAGAAACAATGTATTTGAAGATATTACTAATAGAATTTTGGACGATAATATTGAAACAAAACTTAATGAAGTAATTGATTATCAATATCAACCTGAATTATCAACAGATGATTTCTTACAAAACGTTCAAGATACTATGGGTAAATGGTTCAAGAATTATTCACAATTTAAAACGTATAGTTATGAGGATGCTAAAAAATTATGTGAGGAAGCTAACGCATTTGAACCAGATGAAGCAGGTAATTTAGTATTCGTTCCGAAAGGAGCAAGAAAGAAAAATGCAGAAGAAATAAAAGTCGATGCTTCACTTCCTAATGCTGAAGATGAACTTGTTAAAAAAGTAGAAAAGTGGTTAAAAGATAGACCTAAATTTCGTGATAAATTAACACAAAATATTAAAAGACATCTTAAAACTGCTATTGAACATGAAACAGTAGAAGGTATTGAATTTACTGATAATATTGGTCAAGACTGGTTTGCTCGTATAATGGATAGATACGCTAATAAAAATTGGCAAGTTTGTGAAGGCGAAGCATTTAAGCCACTTGAAGCATTAGGTATTATAACATTATTTAATGCAAGAAATAGACAATATAATTTTGTAAAAATATCTACACAAAACTTAAAACGACAATTTAATTTTGGCAACGGAAGAACTACATTAGGTGGTTGTTTTAAATCAGATTTGTATTTTAAATCAAATCCAGACTCTATGATGATGCAAGCAACATATGGTAATATAGAACTTATTGAAGCAATGCTTGCAATTAATCAGTTAAATAAATTAATTGATAAAGAAAATGCTTGTGTAGGTGACGTATTTGTTGCCGATCCTCAATTAGGTGTAGGTATTCAAGCTGGTTCTAATAAAGAACTATTTGATACATTTAATGAATTAGAAACAGTAAGTGGTACAGAAGGCAAAATTTCTATAGGAAATAATTTCAAATCTGGAGAAATTAAAATGGCAGCTAAAGTTCAATTAGCTAAAACAATGCTTTCTGATATAATGGTTAAAACTGAGTTAGAAGAATATTCTAAATTTAAAGATTTTAAGAGTTGTCAAAGTGCTTTAGATACTGCTATAGAAAGTAATGCTTCTATAGATGAAAAAATATCAGCACTTCAAGATATTATTAAAAAACTTGAAACAACCGATAAAGGTAAAATCTTAAAGAATTATACTACTAATCAAGACCAATTATCTAAAGATCATGTAGCATTATACAATCAATGTTTACTTGCTATTGCTGAACTTAAAGGTATTAACTTTAAACAACAATTACATGACCATGAAAACTGGTGTCAATCATTAATGGTTCATAAAGAAGGACTTAGTGGTAATATGATTGATAACCCTGGTAACTTATCATCTGAAACACTTAATTCTGTAACAAAATTAGTAACAGAAGCTTATCAAAACGTACGCGCTGATATACAAGAACCTGCTGCTAAAATGCGCGAATTAGTAGAAAAATTAAAAAAACGTAAAAACTTTGGATGGCTTAAAGAAAATACAACAGGTAATCAAGCATCTTTATACATTAATATGTATGAATTTGATAAAGATGGAGAAGTGTATTTTAAAGATCCTGATACAGATGATAGTTTATTACCAGAAGAAAAAGAATTTTTACAATATGTTCTTCCTATAATAAATGAAAATAGAGGATACGAAAAGAATAATCCTAAATATTATAGAATACCTCTTTGTGAAGGAGACACTTCTGTAATTTCTGCAAAAGATGGACTTCTTGCAGCATTTAAAGATAGACTTAAAGGTTGGTTACCAAAAGAGGCTTGGAGAAGAGCAAAAGCATCTGTTGAAGGAATTTTTGATGATAAATTACAACAAGAATATAAAAGTTCTGAGTCTTTATTTGAAATGACTAATTATTTTGATTACGGAGAAGGAAAACTTCGTGATAAGATATTAGCTCGTAAAAGATATGAACTTAATCTTGAAACACTTTTCTTAAAACATACTTTTGCATATGATATGAAAAATCGTGTAAATGAAGTGTTCCCTATGATTAAAGCATCTATGATTAATCTTACAGTTCAAGGTTTTAATCAAAATGTAGAGGAAGGTTTCAAAAACGACCTTGAATATCTTGAAAATTATGTTAAAAATAAGATTAAAAATGAATCAATTATTCCAGAAAAGTATAGACCTGCTGTTGCATTTTTAAATAAAATCAAACAAGCAGCATCTAAATTAGTTCTTGGCTTATCTCCTGTTCAAGCAATTTATCAGACAATACAAGGTATATGGCAAGACATATCATTAATAATCCGTAAGCCAGATGGAACTGATGCTTTTACATTATCTAATATGTTAGAGGCAGCTAAAATAGTTTATGGAGAATTAACTAATCCACAAGCCTATACAGATAAACCAACAATAATTGAAGAGTTTAATAGACTTTATGGTGTCAATGATATGGATATGAATACATATATTGATAAAATAAAGACTGACCAAAACGGTATATTTAATTTCAATAACTTCTTATTTAAATTTGCATCACGTCCAGACTATTATAACAGAATGACAATCTTTGTTGCTAAGATGATTAATGAAGGTTCTTATGAAGCACATAAAATTAATAGTAAAGGAGTACTTGAATATGATTGTGCTTTAGATAAGAGATATAAAGCATTTTTTGATGATGATAGATCTAACCCAGCTGAATATGAAAAAGCTAAAATGCTTTACATTGCAGCTGCAAGACAATTTGAAAAAGAAAATGCTTTAAATCCAGATGGTAGTAAGTTTAAATTTGATTTATCAGAGAAAACAAAACTACCTCGTGCTTATACAAACTTAGAGTCAGAATCAATGAAATCTTTAGGTGATACACTTTATGGTTATTATTCACATGAAAAGAAATCTATGATTCAATCAACACTTTGGGGTTCATTATTCATGCAGTTTAAAACATTCTGGTCTGGTAAAAAGAATCAATATCTTGCACATGGTGGTGTAAAACTTGAAGGACGTTGGGTTCCTTATACTGAAAAAGATGAAAGTGGTAATACTATAAAATATTATTATCAAAAAGATGCAGAAGGCAACATATTATTTAATGAACCTCCTGTAAAAGAAGGAGATGAAAATGCTTCAACTGAACAAGTTGTTCGTTGGGAAGGTAATTGGAAAGAAGGAATTGTTTCTACTATATATACTTTATTAGGTAGTATGAAAAACGATGGAATCTCAGATGGATGGAGAAATATGTGGTATAATGAAGATTTAAATTTACGTACTGCATATCGTTCTAATATGAAACAATTAGGTTATGATTTAATAATGTTTATGCTTGTTGGAAACATCATAGCTGCAGCATTAGCAGGAGCTTATGATGATGAAAAGAAAAATTCAAGTGAAACCGATATGGGTGATGCACTTAAATTATCAGCATATAATATAGCAATTAAATCTGTTAAAAATTCATTCTTAGATTTTAACTTTATAGATACTATTGGAGATCCAGCTGTTAGTTGGACACCGTTTGCTTTCGAATATTTAGGAAAACAATATAGTAATGTTCACGAAACAATATTCGGAGATCAAAGCATTTATACCACAATTGGTAAATCAAATGCCTTATTCAACCAATTTAAACCTGTATTCCATACACTTAAAGTTAATTCACAAGAGTAAAAAAATAAGGGCGACCTGACTGGAGTTTATCCAATCAAGTCGCCCTTTGTGTATTATTTCTTTCCGTAATCGTCAATTCTTAATTCATCTCTTTCTTTATCGTATTCTAAGATTAAATCTAAATATCTAGCAAATAGATCTTCAGGTAAATCAAATAATGTACAAGGTAAAAGAATATCAGAAAATCCTTCATATTCTCTTTCTACATATTCTTCTATTTTTTCAAGTAAATCAAGTTCTAATTTCCAAGTAGGCATATACTTTTTAATTACTCTAACATATTCTTTACCAATTTCCTGGAATCTAAAATCGTCTACAGATATATCTGTATCTTGATTAGTTCCACAACAAATATGAATTGCTACAAAATCTGGAAATTTTTCTTTAAATTTAAGATAATTTTTATATTGAACATCAGTGAGTATAATTACATAAGGAATATCCATTTCGTCAGCCCAATTATAGGTTCCACTAGCTATATACATATTAATACCAAGAATTTAAAAATTTAACAGTAATTGTTCCTACTAAAGGAGGAATATCTAAATCTTTTAGAATTTGTTTATAAGATTCTGGAACAGAAGATTGAATTAAAAATTCCATAATTAAAATCCTAACTTCTTACGATTATCTTCAGCACCTGTTTCTTCGAAATAGTTATAAATATCACAAAGAGCCATAGGTTTAGGAGTATCGTTTATATTAAACTTTTCAAATAAAGTTTTAACTCTATCTATTGTAAGTTTCTTAAATTCATATCTTAATCTAAGTCTACCTTTACGAGTTAATGCTGTATCAATATTACTGTAATCAGTATTAAAAGTTAAAATAAATTTGATGTTTAAATCGTCTCCATCTAATCCATCAGAGATATTAAGAAGCGTGTGAATAAAGTAATTATTAGATAAATTTCTTGACTTAATTAATTGTTCACAATCTTCTAATATTAAAATAGAATTTTTATTATAGTCCAAAAACCTATTAAACTTTACTGATGTAGAATCACCAAGTAAGGTCTTATCGAAATAAATAAAGTTTTTATCTCTATGTTTATTTATAAGATACCTAAGAAAATAAGATTTACCAGAACCAGGAATACCATGCATCAAAGCAATTCCAGATTTATCAGATTCTATGAAATTATCAAATTTTTCTACAGGAAGATCTTCATTATAATTAATAAGAGCTTCATCAGTAATTCTTTCAATATTTATAGTTCGTGTTTCAATCTCTCCATTCTCAATTACAATTGCTTTTGAGATATTTTCAATTTTGTGTTCCTTTAAGACTAAACATTTCTTTATTCTTTCTGGAATTACTTTACTTGTAAGTTTTATTTGAGAATACGGAGATAAAACTCCATATTCTGTATATAAATCAGAATTGAAAAGATAACCGTCTTCTTTAAATTCTTCTACAAGTTTAAAGAATGATTGTTTTGGATCATAATCTTCTTTATGCGGAAATGGATTACAATAATCAAAATTATCATTCGTCGGATGGTAATTAAAATAAAATGGAATTGTATTATAAAACTTTCCAAAGATATAGTCGTCTTGTTGATCGCCATCCATGCGTACTAAATCTTTGTCAGTATAAATACTTAATATAAGTTTTTTAAGTCCTTCAATATCAATCATTTATAAACTTCTTAACAATTTCTGATACTAATTTTCCATCTACAAAATCAAATTTTGATTTAATTTCTTTAATTACTAAACCCATTGATTTTTTATTTATTTTTCCATCTACAAAATGTTCGGACTCCCTAACTGCTAATTCGATTTCTTCGGCACTAGCAGCCACTGGGAGGAAATTTTCTAGTATTCTCCTTTCAACTATACACTCGTCAAATAAGTCCTGTCTATTCGCCTTTTTATAGTTATTTTCGGACTCTTTAAGAGAATCGCACATTTTCTTAATGATTTGAATTTCAGCTTGATTATTATAAGGTTTAGCATTTTTAGCTGTCTTATACTCCATAATCTTAGCCTTTAAATTTCTGTAAGCCTTAAGCTTATCAGCGTCTTTACTCTTCAGTGCGTCTTTTATAAGTTCATCAATGTTTATCATAATTTTTAAATATTAAATGGTTATAATTTCATCATCTGTAGTAATCATATAATAACAATCATTTGAATGAATGTCTTGTTTTTCACATATTTCTTCAAAAATTTCATCTCCTTGAAGTAAAGATTCTTTTTTAGTTAAGTAATGTTTAAAAACAGTACCTGTTGAATAGTCAAATATAAATATTATTTCTTGTAGCATATTATTCTACTTTTACTTTTTCTATATTATATTCTATATATCTATATCCATTAGGCTCATCAATATAATGATTTAAATAATCTTCATTTTTCTGGAGACTTTCATCATAATCAAATTTAACAGCTTCAGATAAATCTTCTTGAAGTATTTCTTGATATTTATTAACAGCTTTGTCAAAAGAATCGAATATTCCTGTTATTTCATGGCAGGGACCATCGTTAAGTTCCCAATTTGTTGTGAATACATATACAAATTTATCCATAAATTCCATTGTTTATTAAATGATACATTTCGATCTCGTAATACCATAACTGAGATTTAGGAATGTTTTCAATCCAATCATTACAATATTTGTAATACTTTGGAATGTTATTATTCCTAAATCTCCATTCTAAATAATTTCTAAGCGTCTTTGTCATCTATATATAAAATATGTAAATCATTAACAGGTACATATTGTTCATTTACATAAGAACAATTTGCAAATGTAATTCCATCTATTTCTTTTGAAAGATGATTTCCAGAATGAATATGTCCACAGAAACAATATTTTGGAGCTTTCTGTTTAATTATATCAGTAAGAATATAATTACTTGCATCTTCTCCTTTATATATTCCATCGTGAATCATTCCAACTTCATTTTGATTTGGAGCATCATGCGTAATTAATATATCTATACCTTCTGGAATTTGAGAATATTTTTCTTTCAATCCTTCTTCATTAAGATTAAATGCCCAATTATAAAATTGTTTACACCAAGGAGTTCCATATATTTTAATTCCTTTATATTCATAAAGTTCATCTTGAATATATGTAACTTTAGAATCATGTGGAAATAGATTTCTTAATTTTGTTCCTTCATCCCAATAAGGAAACCAATCATGATTTCCTGCAATAAATATTACTTTGTCTACAGGAAGTTCTTCTGCCCATTTTTTAAATACATCTCTAAACCAAACTTTTGATTTATGTCCGTTTGATTGAACAGATAACGGAACAATATCACCACAGATTAATAATAAATCTGCTGGTTGATCAATATATGGAAGAAAACCATGTAAATCACTTGTTATTAATATTTTCATTTACTTTCTTCAATTATTATTATATTATCAGAAACTAATTCATCACCTCTTCCTTCATAATACCAACTTCCTTTTGGTATTATACATTTCATAACTGTCCCTCCCAGAAAACGATTATTAAATTTATTAGCATCTATTAAATATTTAAACGAATGTAAACCTTTGTTTACTTGTCTAAAATATGTTAAAATTCTAATAAACTTATATTCTTTTTGTGGAGACATCTTTACTGGAGGAAGAGATACAAAACTAAAATCAGATGATATACGTTCATTTAACTTATATGGAAACTTCATATAAGGAGAACAATATATACCTTTATTAAATTTATATAATATCTTATAACAAATTATGTCCTCAGTTGCATATCTAGGACCACAATTCATGTTTGATCTTGTTAAACACATAACATTACTTATTTTTCCAAGGTTCTAAAGGAGCCTCATCACATTTAATACTAATTTTAGGAAATAATCTACATTTAATTACACAAGTATCTTGTATAATTTCTTGTATTTCTTCAGAGTCTTTATATGCCATAGGAGATTCATCAATGGTATTTTCACTGACAGAAGTAGAATATATGTTTGACATAGTATTCTTAAACTCTTCCATTGATAATGTTTCTTTTGCTTTAGATCGAGACATTTTACGTCCAGCTCCATGAGCACAAGAATTTAACCAATTATCGTTTCCAACTCCAATACATATTGCAACACCATCTCTCATATTAAATGGAACAATCATAGGTTCTCTGAATTTTGCACTAATTGCAGACTTTCTAAGAATATGATCTTCCAAATCAATAAAATTATGCGATGTATGTACAATTTCCTTTACTTTAATATCATATTTATATAAAATTCCACTTATGATATTTTGTACAACTCTATGATTATATAAAGCATAAAGTTGTCCGAAACACATATCTATTAGATAGCCTTTCATATTTTCTCCTGTTAAATAACCAGGAATAAGTTTAGCTTTTTCTTGTTCTATAACCTCTGATAAAGCTGATTGAAAGTCCTTCATATCAGAATGTGTTTTCTTATACTCTTCTTTGAAGTTTTTAGTAATTTCTTTTAGTTTTGATTTATCAACACCTTTTCCTGCTTTTGCAGTCCAATACTTACAAATCTTAACTCCAAAGTTTCTTGAACCAAAATGAAGAGTTATAGCAGAAGAATATTCAGTATCGTCAGATTCATCATATTCAATGAAATGATTACCACCGCCTATAGTTCCGAGAGATTTATAAAACACACCTTCATCCATACCAAGACGTTTAAGTTGTGATGAAATCCACTCTTCTGTTACAGTTGTTGGCAAATCATTAAGCATTTCAGGCCAATACTGACGATATATATTGAAATTTGTTGATAAAAATTTATAGAAATCCTTTTCTTGTAAATAATTAGAAAGTATTCTATTTGCTTTAAAAATAGAAATATCTCTAATATTAGTACCCATTGGGATTTCTTTTTTAATTTTATGCTCTATTTCAGCATATTTTTCAACAGGTATCTTTTTATTAAGAACCATCATTGATACAGTACAACCTATATCAACACCAACGTGTTCTGGACAAATCCAGTCACCAATTTCAGCACATAGTCCACAAGGACCAGATGCTCCAACATGAACATCTGGCATAAGGACTACTTTTTTATCTTTGAAAGCTGGACAATTGATTATATCATATATTTGAGAATATACACCATCTTCTATAGTTTTTGCGTATATTTCTGCTTTAGTATATTTTCCTTGTATTACTATTGGATCCATAATTATTTAAATATTGTTGAATTTTTATAACCTTCTTCCCAACCTAATTTATAGCCTTCACTTATAGCATGAGCTATTGAGTCGGAAAGAGATTTACCTATCATATCAAAACATTGCTGAATGATTTCACTTATTTTTTCTTTATTTTCCATAATTATAGCACTTTAAGTTCATGTAATTTAACAATCATTTCTACACAAGAATCAATAAGGTTATCTGCTGATACATCAATATAAAGACCACTATACATAATAGAATTTCCTTCTAAATCTATTAGTGGTTTTAACTCATATATTTTTGGTAAAGCTTCAATCAGTGCTGCTAAACTCCAACAAGGAAGGTCTTTAATATGTGATACTGTTCCATAATGAGGAATATCACACCAACCTTCAAGAACTGAATAATATTTAAAATGGAAATCAGCAGTTTCTTTTGGTAGTATTTCAGCGAGTTTTTGACTCTGTTCTATGTCTGTGTACGCTTTCATTTTGAATTTTTTGACGTTTAATTATTGCATCTACACAAGCATCAACAGGATTCTTGTAGATACCTGAAATTATAGGCTTCTCATTATCACAAACTACAAATACTTTTCCATTTGTAGTGGTTTGCAAAGTGTAGTCATGCAAAATATTAAGTAATCCCATAAGACTCCAACAAGCTGTATGATATTCATCTATTGGTTCATTATATCTAACATAGGCTACATCCCACATATTAAATCTCATATCAGCAGTATTTTCATCAATTCCTGCTTTTATAAGTCTTTTAGCTTGTTTTGGTAAAGTATAAATTCTCATAATTAGATATTATTTAAATAGTTTGCTATTTCTTCTAAAGATTGACACCAAATGCCGTTATACTTCTTAACCATATTACCAACAGCATTTAGTGACTTAATTTGTTCTTTAGTAAATTCAAGGTCTCCATCTTTAAGAATAATACAAAATATAGCTTTATCATTTCTTGTAATAGCAGACTCTATTACTTCTGCAATAGAAAATACTCCTGTCATTTTCGGAGTAATAACATAAAGATGATAATTACATTCTTCATTCTTTTGATATTCCTCTTCTGCTTGACATTCTGGTGTCCAATCTTCTACAACAGGATTAAAATAATCAATTTTTAACAATGGAATTAGTTCATTTCTCCAAGTACTTTCATTACAAGTACCTCCTAAAAATACTTTATTCATAATTTTAAGTCTTGATTGTATTTAATATAATAATTTTCAGATTCTTTATTAATACACAAGTTAATATAAACACATTCTTTACAATTTCTTGTGCATGGTTTATTTAATTCAGGTGTGTAACTCATATTTCTTTCACTTCAAGTTTTTTAATGAAAGAAAGTAAACTTTCATAAATTTTATTTTCAAATCTGTATAAATAATCATGCTCTGAATTACTTGAATAGGATACTGCCTTTTCGTTGTTTTCACTAATTCTTTGCTCTATTTCTGTAATTAAATCAGATTTGTCTATGTACTGTGCCATATTTAGTTTATTATTTTATACGGATTATTTTCTTTAGTAACTTCAATTGCAAGACCTTTCGGTATTAATTCTAAGAAGTCAAAATGCTTTTCAAGTAACCATTTTATCAACTTAAAACTACACTTTGGTGTATCTTTGTCATAATAAGATACGTCAAAACATAAAAGACCATATTCCTTATCCTCTTCCTCAGTCATGTTTGACATCGGACGGAGATATGGCTTAATATCAACAATTTTATTATAATAAAATGTATCTCTTAAAACATCAGCATAATTGTGCTCTAAATCTAATGCACCTTCTTCTGTTGTTCCATCTTTAAGCCAAACTTTTACTCTTACATGATATGGCAATCTTGCTGAAAGGTCTTTGAACAATAGTTTTTTATCTTCTTGTGTCATTTATGTCTAAAATCAATTTTATATTTAGGATAAAAAGTTTCTGTAATAATTACTTTATCTCCTTTATTATAATGATCATATACCCATAGACCTTCGTATGTATATGTTTTTCCGTTATAACTAACAGTTGTTTTATATGTAGTAACACAATGACCTCCTTTACCAACGACACCTACAAAATGAGACGATCTAGATTTATCAAAAACTACACCATCATATTCAATAGGTTTGTGATATTTATAACAAGCAGAATCTAAACCGAATAAAGTATATTCTTTATAGTAAAGATAATCATTAGTTTCTCTCATTAATACATCACGAGGTTTAAAAATAGTTCCTAAAATAAAAACAAGTAATGCAATGAGAAATACTGAAAAATATAATATATAAAATTTTTCTTTTTTATTAATCATAATAGTTACTATCAATCACATAATCAAAATAATAAGGATTTGGATAATCGTAATTTGCCATTAGATATATAGTTTGTTTTATTTTACCTCTTAGATCACTAGGATAATATACAATATGTTCATCATTTAACCATCGAATATATCTCCAATCACCTTTATTAAAAACTGCTTTAAGAGTATAACCTTTATATTTTCCAAAAGGAATTATATCATCTAAGCTTTTAGCAGTATATTTATATGACTTTGATTTTGATTCCCATTCATTATCTATGTGTGAAGGATCATATTTTATCAATTCTTTTCTTCTCGGTTGAAGTTGAATTTCAAATGCAACAGGATTTTCTTGAGGTGTGTAATCTTTTGGAAGATCTTCTTTAGACAAAACAGCCATTACACCTTCACCTTCCCAACCTTTTTTAGTAAGCATTATATCTCTGCATAAATAAAACTTACCTTTTTCATATGTTAACCATGCTTCCATTTTGCTTTCTCCTATAGTTATGAATTATACATCCCTTCTATTACTTCAATTGCTTTTCTTCCTCTGTCATACTTAACATTGATCTCTATCATCTACCTGCGGCTGCACAGTTTATATCTTCCCAATTAGGACAGGGATTTAATGTGCAAGTCTCACATATACCTGTACATATAGAGCTAGCTATTGTACGTTTGTCTGTTTCATCGGAAACACATTGAATAGTATCACCAGCTTTAAATTTTGGTTTAATCTGTGATTGAGGTTGTTCTTCGAGCATTTCATCTATATAAGCCCATTTAACAACATTTTCTATTTGATCCTCTCCATTCCAAAATGTTTTATTACTTGGATGATAAAAAGCAACATCGTGCCATATACTATCAGCATAACCTTTCCATTCACAAAAAAGTTCACGATGTTCTTCTGGTTCTTCGTTTACATCATGCCAAGGTATATTAATATTTTGTACAATTTGTTTTTCAAGTTCAGAATATTTATCAAGAACTTCTTGCTTACCCTCTCTGTAACCTCTCCAATATTCTTCATTAGCATTATCTTGCTTTTCAAGCATAAGGCTATCCAATTCCGAAAGTTCTATATAATCACATTCAAAGCTAAGACATGAACTTAAACTATATGTAGGACCACTTTTTATTAAAAAGATAAGTTTACCGTCTCCGTTTCCAGCAATACCATTTTTCCAATGTTTCCAAATAGAAATTTTCTTCGATTGTCCTTGCTTTTCAATCCAATTAATCCAACGGTCATATCTTAGGACATACTGACCATAACTCTCACCACTCTTACGTTCTTTCAGATAATCAATAAGTTCTTTCCTTATTTGTTCATCCTCTGGCTCTTTGAGTTCAGGGAATATGTCTTCAATAATCTTGTTACCAAAAGTAGGTATTTTATCTACATTTGGTGCATTATACCATTTCTTAGCTCTTTCAACAACTTCATCATAAAGTTTAGCTTTTTGCTCTATAGTAAGTTCACTCATAATTTATAATCTTTTTAATTCCTTTTTATTTTTATTCCATTTATACCCTGCTTTTTTTATTTCTTTAAATAAAAGATCACGTTGTTCTTTGGTTGCTGGATATGCATTTCCATCAGTCCATCTATTAGTACAATTATTACTACTAGGAGTGAAATAACCACTATCAACTATTCCACCGTATGCAATAGGTTTATCTGAATGACTTATATCCAAACCTTTAAAGATGAAAGGTTTTTCATTTTCTGTAACAAGTATATCACCATCTTTAGCATCTTCAATAGTCCAAAGATGATATTGTTCATCAATAGATTTAATATCTCCTTCACAAGTGAATTTATCACAATTACTACAATATAGATCGTCTTCTATTAAATCTATTCTCCAAGTACAAGCACCGTTACTAATCCAATCACCAATTTTAAACTTTGGTTTAATTTTATCAAATGATTTATCTAAATCAGATAATTCCATCCATGCTAAAACATCACTATCTTTTATATGATTTGTTGACCATCTATATTGACACCAACATTCACCTCTCCATTCTCCTTCAGCGATACCATGAGTAGTTTTCATAAGAATAGAATGATATATTGATGGTTTATTTCCTGGAGTATTTTTATTCCATTTAATAGATGATTCATTTTGCTTTTCAAGCCAAGAAATAACATCAGTAACTTTTAATCCATTACCAAATTCTTCTATAATACCAATTGATTTATACTCTTGAAAATATCTAATAAGCCATTTCTTTATTTCTTCATCACTAAATTCTTTCAATTCTGGAAAAATAGACTCTATATCTTCAGCACGATAAATCATTGTTGTTTTATCTCTATCGCATTTACATTTAGATAATAGTGTCTTCGCTTTTTTAAGAGCAACATTATATGCATTTGCTTTTTCTTCTATACTAAATTCGCTCATAATTTTATTTATTTATATTTAAAATAATCAGAAACTTTCATTGGAGAATTTTCAAAAGTAATATCAAGATAACACTTGTCATATAGACAGAGTGGTTCATATCCATTTTCGGATTCAAGGTCTTCCCATACACCATATTCTTCATTGTAAGTTGGTTTAGCAATGAACACATATAAAAAATTATATTCAGTGCTACGAGCAAACCACATTTCTATATTTTTATAATCCATGTTTATTTTTCAAATGCTTTAATTCATTAACAATATTACGTCCATGCTGAAAAGAATTTTTATGAGTTGTTTTCCACAACTTTGAAGTTACTTTTTCTGCTGTAATATCGTATTCCATTTCAATTAAAAGATGCTTATCATTAGGTGTATCATCATTATATTCTACATAATACGTTTTTGAATTATAAGTATATATGTCTATATTATCATAGTTCGATGAACCCCAATTTAACCTAATTACATGAAATACATCCTTTTTTTCTGCTTTTGTTTTAATATCATCTAACTGACTTAAGATTTTCTTTTTCTCTTTTTCATCAGTTATTTCTACTTTAATAGGTTTAAACTTAACAGGAATATTAGCTAATGCATTATCAATAGCTTGTTGACATTCAGCACAATATTCTTTTGAACAACCTTCTTCTGTGCCATATTCAGGTCCATTACCGTATGTGCAATAAATATATTCTTTTTTGCAATGTTTACATCTTATTATAATATGTTCCATGTTTTACAATGCTTTTTTAAAATCGCTAACAATAGTTGCTATATTAGTTTTTGAGGTTTCATATTTCTCTAATACTTTTTGAAGTATATCAGCAGCTTTATTTTTTGTTTCTTCAATTGCATCTTCACGATAATATTTGAGTGCTCCAATGGGCATATCATGAGTAATATCTCTTTTTTTGACAAGTCCATTTTTGAACTCTAAACCATTATCATGAAGTGCTTTGATATATCCATTCATAAAAGATTGACCAATTTCAACATAGAAAGTTGTCAATTCTCCCATCCACCACTTTGACCTATTGTGCATTTTACAAACATATTTAGCGTATACGTCTGTTACTTCTGATAAGTCCATCATTTCCTTAATATTTACCATTCTTTGGCGTAATATTATTTTTAAAAGAAGATAGTCTATAAGCTTTTTCATATTATTTCAATTTTAAATTATCAGCTAACTCATTAAGACCACATATTTTAAGTGCATGTTGTAATTCATGCACGTAATTTGCACAGAGATATAACATACCTTTACTTCCGTTTATAGAAGCACTAAACAGATATTTATCATTATGTTTAAAGATAATACTACTATCTTCAAAATAATATTTATCTTCATCATCCATACTTTGTTCAAATCCATTTGCTTTAAGTATCTCGGGAGTAATTGGAATAGGTTCTAACAAGTCAATTATATAATCACTCGTCATATTTACTCTTACTTTTACTTCTGGATGAATAAGATGTATCCAACCTTTTGTAGAAATTTCTTCAATAATATAATTATATCCTTGATATTTGACGTAATCGCCTATCATTAATTCTGTTACTTTCATATATTTTCTATTTATTACCAATGACTATCTGCAAAGAAAAATACTGTATCATCAGGTAATTTCTTTATTGCTTCTATAGCTCTAGCTTTATTTCTTTTTTCTCTCTCTTCCCATTTTATTCCTTCTTCATAAGGTTCATAATCGGGACAATTAAGACAATCAAAACTGCCATAATGATTAGGATCTCTGACGTCATAACAATCATACCAATGTCCTTCAATGACATCATTATAATTTAAATGACAGATCCCTTTAGTTTTTTTAGTAAACTTAGTAAATTCGCCACTACCCCAATATTCATCTTCCCAATCTACATAATCAGCACCGATTGTTATTTCTGCTGCTGTCTCAGAAGAACTATCTGGAGCATTATCAAATATTCTTTGAAGATCTGATATTTTACCAACAAATAATAAATTACAGTGTGCCATAATTAATTTGTCGTTTCCTTTGTATTTTAACATTTTTATGTTTTATCCAACTCGTAGAGGTAAAATAACCACAATTATCACACTTCCATAAATAGCCGCCTTGCGAGTCCATATCAAAACATCTTAGAGGTTGTCCACAACAAGGACAAATACCATTATTAAAATGTCTACGTTCTGCTATGTTTGCCCAAATAATACCTCCAACAATAAATGTTATTATTAATATACTAAATGTAATTAATATTGTTTCCATAATTAATTTTTCTCGTGAACAAATTTTATGACTCCATTTTCATCTTCTTTAAAAGCAAAAT
This sequence comes from uncultured Bacillota bacterium, assembly GCA_946407495.1. Lineage (GTDB taxonomy): Bacteria > Bacillota_I > Bacilli_A > RF39 > UBA660 > RUG14891. The sequence goes on from CAMJOB010000001.1 coordinate 107,081, forward strand.
CACTTTCTTCTCTTCTAACAAATCTTTCAAATCTTATTACTTTCTTTTCATCTTCATCCCATCTGTAACCCTCTAATTTCATTTTTTCAAAGAGAGTTTCACGCTGTTCTTTAGTGGCTGGATGAAGAATTTTAGCATCTGCCCAGCAACAAGTATGATGTTCACCTAAACAAAAATGGTCTTCAGAATCGTAATCACAATAACATATTACTTTTTCACCAAATTCATATTTTAATAATTCTTTAAATATAAAAATTCCATTGGAAGCAGAATCTGAATGAAAAAGCACATCACCATCTTTTGCATCTTTAATTGTCCAAAGTCTTGCTGCATTATCAATATTCCAATCATAACTATTAGGTGTACCACTTTTAGATATTGTTCTATAATACCCTTTTACAACTTCATTTATATAAAGGGTGAGACCATTAAACACAACCCAATCACCCTCCTTGAACTTTGGCTCAACCTTATTGGCAGACTTCTGCTCACCTTGCTTTTCAAGCCAAGCAAGAATATCATCAATATAGATGTCAGCAAAGTATATTTTATTGCCCTTTTTTAAAGCATTCATTCCACAAATTATTGCTTTCCTTATCCTCTCATCATCTGACTCTTTAAGTTCAGGAAAGATTTGTTCTATAACTGGCTTTAAGTCTTGTTTTATAGCTTTATGAATTGCTTTAGCCTCATCTAAAGCCTCTTTATATCTCTGTTCGTAATCCATAATGTTCTAAATTATTTGCTATTTTATGTTTTATTGTATCAAGAGTTTTATTAAGATATTCAATAATATGTTTTTCTGGATTAATAATTTCAAATTTTTGCCATCCTTTAGGATAATAACAAATGCCAGAAATAAAATACAAATCATAATGATTTCCTACTTTTAATTCTATTTCTATGCATCCATCTTTTCTATAATATCTTTTATCATAAGGATAAACACTTTCAAAAAATTCACCAAGACATTCTGAAAAACGAATTGGATTATCTTTTGTTACATTTTTATATCCAAGAGTTTCAAAATCAATCATAACTATAAATAACTACATGATGTACTAATTTTTTCATTACCTAAGTATAAGCCTACATTAATTTTTTGTAAACCATGTTCATCATCGTATTCACTCCAAACGTCTATTTTTAGGTTTTCTTTTAAAAATTGTGTTAAATCTTCTGGTGTCATAATTTAAGTATATTATTCTATATTTAAAATTTTCAATATTTGATGGTGATAGGGGTATTTCTGGAACTAATTCTATTGGAATAGATGTAATTATATGATTAAATATCATATTATTTTGAATAAAAACAAGTAAATGCTTTAAAACTAACAATACCATAAAATGGATTTTGGATTCCATCTCTGAGATTTGAAAATGTTTCTGGAATTGCTCTCATAACAAATCCGTTAGCTGTACTACCGTCAAATCCTGACATATTTTTTTGCTTTTGTTTCGATAAAAACTGAATGATTATCTTTGATACTATATCTGTATCAAAATCAAATTAAAATCTTTTCCAACCTGATGCTAAACCACTACCGCTTAACCAACCTATACAGAATTTTCCATCTTCATCATACATACAAAAAAACCACGGGAGTAAAGGTCTACATTCAATTGGTATATTAAAGTCTGTTTTTTCTTTAATTAATTTAGCTATTTCGAAACTAACATAATCTTTTTCCATATTTTAAAATATTTACCCTTCCTTGTTCAAACAAGGAAGGGATATTAATATTAATATTTTGTATAAAATGTTTTTTGAAAAGCTTTAAGATTAGGACCACCTGGAATAGCGAAAATAATTTTTTCAAAACCGTAATCCTTGGTATCTAACAAATGTTTAAAAGTCTGTGATACAAAAGTAGGATCATTTTCAAATACTCCACAACCAAAAGCTCCAAGAATGAAAGTCTTAACTCCTTGTGCTTTTGCTGTTGATAGAACAAAATCAATACGTTGACGCATTGCGTGTTCAATATCTTTAGTATCTACATTATAGTTTTTACGAGCAACCTTAGCGTTAGGTGCAGCACAAGTAAGAACATCACACTTAGCAATTGGATTGTATTCTGTGTCTACAAAAACAACGTCTGGAGAATATAATGCAAAGTTTTCGTATAAATCATAATTATTACAAAAACTATTTTTAACATATTCGTTTTTAAATTCCTTTAATATGTTGTAAAGGAATGAATCTTTACAAATCCATTCTTCTTGTGCAAGATGTACTTCTTTATAACCAAAACTACCTCCAGGATGTCGGAAAGAAGCAAAATTTAAACAACAAAGTCTTTTTGAATCTTTGTATTTAGTAATTGCATCAGATGTTGTTAAAGCTTCTACTGTAATATCTATGTTAGTCGGATTAAAATCCGACATAACACGATATACACTTGTATTATTAATACAATTTTTAATTTCTTTACTGAACAACTCTTCCATTTTGGCAGTATGTTCATGAGATTCATAAAAGTATGCCATATTTATTCGTAATAAGCAATAGAGTCTAAAATACAATAAGGTGTTGTAGTATAAAGATCCTTTACTGGAGCAATACGAGGAAATTGTGAAGAACTAAAAATTTCTTCAATTTCATCATCTGTATATTGTGGTTCATATACAATATCTCCTATTTCATTATCAGGATATTCGTCTTTAGTATATTCACAAACTTCAATCTTTTCGTCTGAGAATACGTCTTTAAAATGATTTCTTATATCCTCTGCAGACTCGCCTCCAACAAATACATAATCAATTGCATATGATGTGAAACATATGTCAATTCTAAATACTTGATATAATTTCTTTTCTCCCATAATTAATTACTTTTTATATAATGATAAATTGTATTATCTGGTACTTCATCATCATAAGGATTAGGATCTTCATTATCATTTCCTGTCATTATATACGATGTAGGTGAAAATAGATAGTTAAAAAGATAATCTTCATCATTGAAAATATCTTTTATAAAGTCTATAAGTTCATAAACATGATCAATTCCATACCAATCACTATCATTATCATGATCAATTTCTACTTCCACTCCAAGTTTTTCAAGAAACTTAATTAGTTTATTGATATATCTTTCTTGTTCATCGTTTTTAAAACATTCAAGTATACCTGTATAAAGATATGATACTCTATCCTCAATATCATGATATATTCTATTTTCCCATCCAAATTCCTTCCTTACTATACATAAACTTTTTGGAATATTACTTAATGGTTCTTTAGTAATTACAATACTATGTACAGAACTTGAATTAGTTTCAAAGAGATTACGTCTAATTTGTTGTTTCATACGTCTTCAATATTAAACTTTATTAAATTTGTTGGCTTTACTATTTGCTCTTCCCAATAATTGTTATCGTAACAACCAATGTATGAATCTTCACTGAAAAGATAGTTCATTAGTGTTGTACTATTCTCAAGAATATCAATTAGAAAATCTGATATATCATATATATCGTTAATAACATCTCTAAAGAAAGGATATTCAAGAGGATTAGTAAAGATACACTTTATATTAAATTCTTGAAGATACTTTTTGATTTTATTCATGTCTTCTACTGTATCATCAGAAAAAGCTATTATTTGCCTATAAAGGAAATTAGCTTTCTTTTGTACAGTATCAGGAGAACAATAATCAATTGGTTCCAGTTCAAATTTTATTTCTTTGGGAAGATCCTCGTAAATATTTTGTCCATGATTTCCAATAACAAGAGTATGTACTGAACTTGAATTGGTCTCGAAAAGACCTCGTCTTATTTGTACTTTCATATTAATCGTGTCCGTAATAACCAAATGCTACTATTTTATCACCAGATGGAGAAGTATACTTTTCAAAGAAGGTTTCATATTCATCACCAAAATCTTCAAAATTTGATATCCAATCTGGATCATAATTCTCTATTTCTGAAATAGGAATTAGTCGATCTTCGTCATAACTATAGAAAAGCTTTCCTTCTCTCCATTTATCAATTTCACTTTCTGGCACAATAGTTAAACTGTGCACAGAAGATGAATTTGTTTCAAAAAGACCATGTCTAATTTGTACTTTCATAATTAATAAATTAAAATTTTCATACCATCAGAAGAATAAGCTTCATCAGAATAGATTAAACTATTTTCTCCTGTGATATATGTTTTAAAAACATCAATAAAATTCTTCATATTGATCTTGTCACATTCAAACCAAGTTCCCTTATTTTTTATAGATTCTTCATCAATAATAACATCTGTTATATTTTCATGTCCTCGACGTTTAAGTTCAGAAAGAATTATATCTTTAACATCTTCTATGAGTGCATCATTTGGATGAAGATTATTAAAAAGATAATTAAGTAAAACTTGTACTTTAGCTTCCCAATTCATAAATATGATATACACACTAGATTCTTCATATCCAGAAGGAAGGTCAAGACCTTCAACAACTACAATGTTATTATAATCATCAAAATTGAGTCCATAATCAAATTCAGATTCATCAATATTCTTCCAAAATATATGCTTAATTGTATCTTCAATCTTATTAGATTCACAACAAGTTAAAGAATGTGTAGAACTTGAATTCGTTTCAAATATTCTAGGTCTAATTTGTAACTTCATTTTTAGATGTAATAAATTTAAACATTTCATCAATAGTCTTATCTCCAATAGGGTATCTTTCAGAAGCAATAGAATTTTTAGAAAACTCACCTTTTACCATATCTATATAAAAAGTGTATTTACCATCATCACCCATGTAGAACTCTTCCCATTCTTTATCACTAAGAAGTCTTTTAACATCAAGTTGATTTAGAGAAAGATTATCGAATGAAATAAGTTGAAAATAATTATTAGCAATAATCTTTGGAAGTTCTTCTTTAAGATACTTCCAATTCTTATCAATAATATATTGGTTATCATCACTATATGATATTCCTCTTTGAAGATATTTATATCCAAGTACAAGAACTTTAAGGTTGTTTCCTTTCAGCTTGTTTATATCATCTTCAGAAAGAATACCATTAATAGTGTGAAGTACAGCATTTGGTATTTCTTTAATCTTATCAATAAAATCTTGATTATAATGATTATAAGAAATACCAATACCGTAAATTAATTTGTTATCAATAAGCCTTTTAATAAAATCGTAATTATTTATAAACTGCTTTTGATGAACAGTAATATTTGCAAATACTTTTTTAGTTTTAAGGAAATTAAGGAACTCTTCAAGTTGTGGATGATTTAAATCATTTCCATTAAGTGCCATTTCGGTATAAGGATGTAGTGTTTCAATAAATTTATACTTAAATAAATCACCATGTTTACCTTCCTTAGTACATCCTTCATAACACCAAGGACATCCAATTGAACACTTATCTGTAATTTTTACATCACAATTTTCAGCAAATGAAGGAATAAATTCATCATCATTTGTCTTTCTTATTTTAGTTCCATCTTGAAGAATTACAACTGTATAATTTCCGTTTTTATAAATATTCATAAATCTATTATTTAATTAAAGTATATCATCGTCATAATCGGTTTCAACTACCTCAAATTTCTTATCGGTATTTGTTTCTACAATATTACTTATATGTTGAAACCATAAACAATCAACCTCATTATCAATTCGATAATATACGAAAATAAGTTTTCCTAAATCTTTTGGTGTAAAACGTAATGTAGATGCACGATTGCAAATACCATTGATTATATTTAGATTATCAATATCTTCATCTGTTTTAGGAGATACGATTTTACAAAATACATCATCACATTCGCCAAAAGGATCATAGTCAAGAGTCTTGATAGTACAAGGCTCTAACTTATTAATGACTACAAGTTTACAAGCATTTTCGTATCTTTTACAATCTGCTTCTGTACCAAACTCGGTATTGTCATATGCTACATATACTGTTTCTTTAACAGTTGTAGTTATTTGATTTTCTTTTACTACTTTTTCCATATTACATATTTTGATAAAGTTTTTCCTGTAAAGCGTATCCAAGAAGTAACCAAATCTTATCTTCGATTCTCTTCAAACAAATTTCTTTACCAATCTCTTCATTATAATTATTTGGATCAACACAAGTTGTTGATTCTCTAACTGTAAATCCATTCTTCATTCGTACTTCTACGAAAGTAACAGGCTTATCAAATGGCTTTAATGTTGTGCAATATACATCCTGCATATTTGCCTTTACGTCTTCCTCTGTTACAGTGTTTTGCTTTTTGTAATAATTTGTTTCAGTCATAATTAGGGTAAATAAAATTATAAAGTTTAGTAAATATTTTATTAATTATATGGTCTTCATCTTCTGTATCATGTATACAATCTATATTAAAATCACCTTTAATTATATAAACAATAATTGGAACAAATATGATTATACAATAATATAGAATATGTGAAAGAACTAATAAAAAGAAACCTACAGGTAATATTAAACAATACAATAATCTATGTATTATTTTTATGATATTAAATAGTATTTTCATTATATATAGGTATATTTTCTATATGAGCACGCTCAGTAAGAACTTTCATATAAGCTCTCATAGCTGCAAGTTGCTCGTCGTAAATTTCTCTAGGACAAGTAGGAGTAAAAGGTAATGTACCATTATCCCAACTTTCAACCATTTTCTTAAGACCTTCATAACGATTCTCGAGTTGAATACACTCAGCTCTAAATCTCTCTTTATAATCAGAAGAAACCATTAACTTAGCAGTTTCTGCAAGTTCTTTGTTTTTGATTTCATGATAATGTTCCTCAAATATTTCTTTAGGAAACCAATACTTATATCCTTCTTCATAAGTTATTTCATAACCGTCACCTTTATTACCATTTATTTGATAATAACCACGTCTAATTGCTTCTTCTGCTGTCATAGGAACAGCGTCTATTATTTTAATACCAATATACTTCATAAAATTTTAATTATTAAATAAAGAAATAAAATCTTCTACATCGAGATAATCTATACCGAAATTTTTGGCAGTCTTCTTATCAGAATCTGAAAAATCCCCAGGTTTACCCGAAGCATCACCTACCATTAGCATTGTTTCTTTAGTATTTAAAATGCTATATTTTCTAAGTAATGTTTCAAGCATTGCTATATTAGGTTTTCTGTATTCATTAGCTTTATCATCATTGGTACAATACATACCATCTACGATTATATTAGTATCACCTAAATAATCAAAAATTGCTTGCTTTACATATTCAAATTTAGCAGCAAAAGATTTTCGATTTACAAATCCTTTTTCGATTCCTCCTTGATTTGATACAATAAATATATATTCTGGTTTAAGTTTGTCTAATGTACTTAATACTCTAAGATCAATTTCCATATCCCAAACACCAGCTGGAAATGTCTTTCCAGATATAGTATTTATTATTGTTCCATCAAGGTCGAAAAATAGTACGTTTTTATTTGCAATATCCATTTATTAAATTTTACTAAATGTTAAACTTCCTAAAGCATTACCTACAATTGCTATTAAAATAAACATTCCAGCATGATAATCAAAATCTATAGCTTCTTTGAACTTATACATCATAAAATATCCATAATCAGCAATACAATGCTCAAAGCCACAAAGTATGAAGAACATAATAGGCATGATAACTGCAATTGGATTTCCTGTTTTCTTCCATCCATTTACTGCAAAATACATCATTGCTCCACATCCCCATGATAAGAATAGAGTACTATACCATTCTTGATGTAGCTTATTACTAACTATCATATTTACCGCAGATAAATCAAGATTAGTAATATTAGCAAAACCGCACACTAAAGCTATACCAATGAAATTGAAAAGAATCATTGGTGAACAATCTACAAAATCATCGTAATTTTTTATGTACCCCACCCTTCCTGTATAAAGAGGATATTCTTTAATAAGAATTGTTAAAAGTCCGAGTGAAAATAAAAATGCACCGAGTATATGATTTTCAGATACTACATAAATAATATCTCCTAATCCAATTAATACACCCGCTAAAAGAGATTTAATATAAAAATTTAATCTAAATTCAATCATATTTCTTTATATTCTTCCAAAAGATTTTTAAAAACAGGTTTTTGTTTTCTTAATTCATCTAAAGATTTCTTAGTATCGTATTTAAACCAAGAAGTCCAGGCGATTTTAGCGCCTGGACCCCAATATTGATAACGTCTATATATCATTCAAATTCTAAAGGTTTATAATGCCTCATGTTACAATCAGCATTAATTTGCTTTTCGAATTTATCTTTTAATTCTTTCCAACTAATTGGACAGAAATAATTATTATCTACACCAACATCATATTGTGCTGGAAATAGATAATTAAGTCTATCTACATCTAATCCTTGACTTAGTTTTTCATAATGAACATGACCAAATGCTTGTGCTACTTTTGCACCTTTACGATATGTTCCACCAAAACAAAGAAAAGGATAGTGATTAAGATATAAATGCCAATCGTCTATTAAAAGAGTCGTTTGATATTTAATATCTTCAAAATATTGTAAAACATTTCCTTTCAAACGTTTTACATCGTGATTTCCGACAATTAAATATTTTACTCCATTTAACTGTTTAAGAATTTCTACCCACTTTTGTGCACCATTCCAACAAAAGTCACCTAAATGAAATATAATATCATTAGGTCCTACTGTCTCATTCCACAATGCAATTATTGCTGTATCCATTTCAACAGTATTTGAAAACGGTCTATGGGTACATTCTATTATAGATTTATGACCAAAGTGTGTATCAGATGTAAAATATACATTTGATCCATCACCAAAATCATTTATTAAATTATTTAATTTCATTTTCAACAAAATCAGCTAATTTAAGATTAATTTTCCAAGGTTCGTCTTCTGGAATTTCCCATGATTCTGGAATAAATTGTAATAACCATTTACCTAATATAATAAATAATGATATAATACTAAAATATATTCCAAATATAAGAAATAAAACGTTAATCAAAAATATTTTCATCTTATTCATCAAATCTATTTATTAAAAATGTTAGAGATTTTACAAGTTCTCTAACATCAATTTCACTACCAATTGTTATTTTAGCAGAATCAGATTCTATAGTATATGAAGATTCACAAGGATTTATGCGTTCTTCTACTATAATATCATGATTATGTGTTGTATCAATTATTATTTTCATATTATTTATAAAAGAATCCCCAATATCCGTTACAAACATCTAAATAGATCTTATCAAACAATTCATATATTTTGTTCTTCTCTTCTTCAGATTCTATTTCTTCTAAATGACATAAAGCGTGGTATGCAAGATATGGATATAAACATAGTTCATTCCATTCAACATAAAAAAGATCATACCAAAGATCAGAATATGTCGGAACAAATTCGTGTATTTCGGATAATCGTGGGTTAATTTCTTGATGTCGTGAAATCCACTTTATTTTATCAAGTGTATCCATAATTAAGCGTTTTTATGACAATAGTATACCCAAACAAATAAACAAATTACACAAGCTGTGCAAATACTTAGTCCTAATATATCCATAATTATTCTTGTTCAATTGGTTTTTGTATATATAAAATTCCATCTTTAAACTTATACTCATGTTTGTGATTTTCATATTCTTTTAAATGTGTAAAAAAATCACTCTTTAGTTTAAGGAGTTCAGTGCTCTTGTCATTAAGTTTTAGTTCTAATAAATCTATATCATTTCTAAGATCATCTACACTTTTACTTAATGCAATTACAATTATTAAAAGACAAATTACAATTATAGTTAATGCTATCATATCCAATTATTTGCTTTAAATTCATCACGAAGTGGAGTCATAATTTCTTCTACAAGAGGATGAGGCTTTCCTGTTAAAGCAGTATCAGATCTAAGATCAAATACAAATTTCCAATCTTCATCAAATCCTGACATAATTACATCAGCAGCTGTAGATTGTGGAAGAACTTCTGCTGCTTGTTGAGGTTGCCAACCTAATTCTATAAGAAGATTATAACTATCTTCCGCACATTTTAACCCATGACAATAAAAATCAGCAGAATTCCATTTTGTTATTAACTTAAATTCGTCTGTATCCCAATTTCTTTCTACATCTTCCATACAAAGTTCATACCAAACTCTTCCAAAATCATTTAGAGGTTCTCCTTCTTTTCTAAGAGGTTGATGTAACTTTTGAGGATGTTCCCAATTACAAGTTGGTTTTTCTTTAATCCAAGGTGGAAGAACAAACTTCATTTCTCCAAACTTATCAGTTTTAGAATAGTTACAATAACGTGTGCTTTCGATACTGAAACTCATTTTTCTATGTCTTGTTAAATCCTTATAAGTATGGATACAAGAATGAAGAAGTACAGTATGTCTTAACTCATGATATTTAGTTGGCTCACAAAGATATTTCAAATCATCAAGCCAATCATTTTCTACTAATACTCTAAAATTAGTAGTAATAACATATTGCATATCACCGTGTGCAGGATTTCCTAAAATATCACGATAAGGTGGTTCATCATCATCAAGTCCAACATATATAGCTTTAGAATAAGGATTTTCTACATATTCGTTTCTAACATGATAAACTAAATCGGAATCGTAAGGATTTACTGGAATATACAAATAAATAGTTCCATGTTCAAGAACACTTAAATGCTTAGACTTAATAAGTCCATCTACAAACTTTTTAGAACTATCTGGTGTTATTTTATTCTCAGATTTATAACAAGTTCTTCCACATCTTTCAATATGCTTATACATATTTTCAAGATATTGTTCTCTGAAATGATAACCTGAATAATCATCCAGCTTATGAACAGGAATTTCTTGTTCTAATATTTCGTAAGACTGTTTTACTAATTTCATTTTTCTTTATTTAATAATTTATTATATTCTTCAACTAAATGATTATATCGTTTAGGAATAATATCGAAGTTTATATCACGTATTTCTTTATAATGTAAACAATCCATTAAAGAATAAACTTCTCTCCAAGTATCTATTGTTTCATGTGGATCATTATTATATATGTAACCAAATTTAAGGTCATCTTTCTTCCACACTTCTTCTAATAAGATATTATATACATCTTCTTTATTCTTGCCATAAATCTTATTAGCTAAATCAGTAAAAGTACCTGAATTAATATTAGACCAAATGATAGGTTCACCTGTTAAACAATCAATTTCAAAAACAACTTCTGCATTATTAGGATGTTTAAATTCTATGCTCATATTAGAAGAACATCTTTCTTTTTTAACATCGAAATATGAATCGAAAGTAATATAATAGTCATGCTTTTCAAGAACAGGAATCAAATTATCTTTTGCCCAAATTAAATGTTCTTGTCTACGTGACATTATAAATAATTCATGTTCAAGCAAATTTGTTTTCTGAAAACCAATACATAATTCAAACAAATCTAGTGTATGTTTGTTATAATCATTTGATTTTAAATCCAATTGTATTCCTTCAACCTCTCCAGTTAGAAAGTCAGGTATATTACAAATTGGAGATTCAATAAATGCTGATTTTACAATATAATTTTCATATTTAAGTTCATATTCCGTTCCTAATGGAAGAGAAGCTAAATAATCAGAAAATTCTTCTGTTTTTATAACATATAAATTTATATGATAATTATTTTTTATAAATTCTACTATCTCTAATTCATCATCACAAAATGTATATGGTGCAAAATTCTCTTTATATCCATTTTTATAAAGAAAATCAGCATAATCTTTTAATGTTTTCATATTTAATCAAACTTGTATACCCAAAAGTAAGAATCATTTGGATAAAACACTTTCTTTTTATCTTTAGTATCAATTAAAATTAAACTATCGTTTCTTTCTATAAGAGATTTCACGTTTCTAATAACCGCTACTGTATCTCTAGTATTAGCGAATTTAACAACTATCGTTTTAGGTTTATGCCATGCTGGAGTTGCAGCAATCAATACTATTAATAGTATAATTGCCACAACTGTTCCTATTATTTTATTCATCCCAATCAATTAATTCTAAGTCTGCGTACTCCCAATGAGATATTTCAGATAATAAATATTTTATATCTCCATCATTTTTAGCTAACGGAGTTAATATCTTTTTACATCTTTCTAAAATTTCATCAACAGATAAATGTTTTTTAACAAATTCCTCTTCATCTATTGATTCATTTGGATACGTTCCTTCTAAAACACTAATCGCACGCATTTTTAAATGAAATCTTCAATTTTCTCCATGAAGTTTGAAGCATCATCTATAGTATGCTGAGTCTTTTGAATCTCATTTTGAAGTACTTCAATTTCAATTTTCTTACTATTTACTTCAGCTGTCATTTCCTCTTTAAGAGCCTTAGCCTGTTCGTAAGCTGTTGTGAATACACTCTTGATGTTCTCAAATTTTTCTGCAAAAGTTTGTTTTGAATTACTAAAAATTGCCATAATTTAAAATAAATCGAATAAAGTTAATTGTTTTGTTTCTATTGAAGTTATTAATTTTTTAGCTTCAACAATATAAAATCTATAATCAATGTCGTATTCCTCGAAAGGTTTTTCAACATATTGATTAAAAATTGTAACTGAAAATCCTACGTTTACACCAGTTTGTCTATCTCCAAAATCTTTATACAAGTTTCCACCTCTATTAGAAACATAATAACGAGTTGTTCTATCAAGTTTATCATTTACGATTTCAGAATTTTCGTTAAGATGTCTAAAATAAGGAGTACTTTTTGCATTAGTTTTTAATCTTAGACAGAAATCAAATATATTTTTATGATTTTTAATGGTTTCTTCTACAGGAATTCCATATACAAAATAGTTTTTAACAGCAAAAGGCACAATACGCATAGAAGGGTCTTTATGGAATTCTTTATCAACTTCATAATCACCTTTTAGCTTAATGTGTTCGTGGTCTTTTTCATTATCCTCATAAACGCCGATGTAATTATT
>CAMJOB010000002.1 GCA_946407495.1 uncultured Bacillota bacterium
TCCAAAAAAAATGGTGCCGAAACCAGGACTTGAACCCGGAACCTACTGATTACAAGTCAGTTGCTCTACCAATTGAGCTATTTCGGCATCATGGTGGGCGATATAGGACTCGAACCTGTGACCCCCTGCTTGTAAGGCAGGTGCTCTAACCAACTGAGCTAATCGCCCGCAAATATCTAATCAATCCACCGGTTGACGTATTTAAATATATCAATTATATGTATATTTGTCAACATTTTTTGCTTTTTTTTTGGTATTTTTTACTTTTTTGAGTTTATTTCATACATTTTCGTAGAAATCCATTCTCCTAATTTATTTGCAATAGAATCAAACCCATTTTTTGTTTCAACAATCTTTTCTCTTTTTGCTTGCTTAGAATCAGTTTCAAATTCTTTAATACTAAGCTTTAATTGTTTGTTTTTTTTGTTAATTTCTATTACTTTTGCAGTGATTTCATCACCTACTGCCGCAAATAAGTGAACGTCTTTTACGAAATTGCTTGAGATTTCTGAGATATGAATTAATCCATTATAATCATCTACATTTACAAATATACCGTAGTTTTCAACACCTGTTACTTTTCCAACTACACTGTCGCCTACTTTTATATCTGCCATAACTCACACCTCTTGGCTTATTATATCACTATTCCTTTATTGGTTCAAGTTATTTATTGTTAACTTACACCTTATTATGTTATAATCTTCTTGGTGATGAAAATGGCTGATGAAAACGTTGAATTAAAAATAATATCACTTTTAGATCGCATAAGACCTTATCTTAATAGCGAGGGTGGTAATATAGAATTTGTTAAATACGAAGATAATATTGTTTATGTTCGTATGATGGGTGCTTGTAAAGATTGTGCAATGATTGATTATACATTAAAAGATGGAATCGAAGAAATGTTAATAAGTGAGATTCCAGAAATTAAAGAAGTAGTAAACTTAGACTAAGGTCTAAGTTTTTTTTATGTACTTATCTATATATTCGTTAAGATATTCTTCATACTCTCTTTGTTTTTTTATAATCCTATTAATATTGTGACTTGTTTTTTTATTTATTAAGTAATCTTCTATGAGATCAAAATAATATGTAGCGAATAATAATCTACTATATATTATCTTCATGTCATATCCTTGTTGATAAGCTTTTTCAGTTATTTCATTTAGTTCTTCTTTTTTATTAAAAAAAGTATATTTTATATACTCAGCTAAATCTCTTTCTTCTATATCTATCATTGCATTATTTGGATTATTAATTATCTTATCATCCATTCTTATTCTACATATCTTATATTTTAAATTGCTTTTATCTAATTTATTCCATATTAGAATTGCATTTTCTGCTAGTCCAATATAATAATCTATATATTCATTTAAATTATCGGTGATTAATTCTTTTCTAAGTTTATCAATCTTACTACTCCATAGTTTTCCCCAATCTCTTTGAATACCATCGAAATATCTTTTTCTATTATTGAACCCTTTTTCCAATTTATATAAAATATGTGGTTCTCCATTTATTTCAATTATATAATTACCATTTTTCCTTTTAGTAATCACGTAGAATAGACCTGATTCATTAATATAATTTAGTTCATATTCACTTTTCATTGTCTTTTCTAGAATAAATATATTATTACTATTATCTTTTATATAATCTTTATTATTTTGTTTCTTTATATCTACAATATCTATTCCATATTCATATTCAATTATACTTTTCATATTATATTTTATGATTATTGCAAAAAAAAAGAAGAATTACTTCTTCTTTTCATTTGTATCAATATCGAATGAACCTTCTACTGCATCGAAGATAGCATCTAGTTCTGCTTTTCTTGCTGCATTTTCTTGTTCAATTTTCTTAATTGCTTCATTTCTTTCTGTAGCTGTTTCTTCTAGATATTTCTTCTTTTCAATTAATTTCTTCTTAGCTTCTTCATAGCGAGCAGATAATTGTTCTTGTTCTTCTAGAACTCTAGCTTCTTTTTCTTCAAGTAAATCGTTTTGTTTCTTTAGTAATTTAATTACATTAATAGATTCAGCAGTATTAATTTGAACATTGTTTTCTTTAGTTACTACTGCAGGTTCTTTAACAACTTCGATTTCTTCATTTTCAACTGGAGTTTCTTCAGCTACTTCTTCTTTTGCTTCTTCAGCCACTTCTTCTTTCTCATCTTCATCTGTTGAGATAACAACTATTTCATTTTGTACTTCTTCTGGAAGTTCTTGTAATACTTCAGTTAACTCTTCTGGAGAAAGTTTAGTTTGAACATCAGATAATTCCATACTAAATTTTTCAAATCTAGCTTTTAAATTTTCGATGATTGCAGGATCACGTTCTGCTTTAATATGAGCATCTAATTCTGCTAAAACAATGAAATCTCTTAGGGCTAGTTGTTTGTAGTTTACTTCTTCTCTTTCTTCAACTACTACTGGAACTTCTCTTTCTTCTGTTCCAAACACATCATCATTGATTCCTACTGCTACTGTAGCAGGTGTAACCTTAGACATTTCTCTAGGTTTAATATTAGTAATAGGAGTAATAGGAGTATCTTCCTCTACTTCTTCTTCATCAAATGCTTCACTAATTGCTTGAGAACGAGCTTCTTCATCAAATGTTTCGTCTACAGTTTCTTGTGTTTCTTCTGCATCTACTTCATTTACATCTACTTCTTCTTCTACTTCTGCGTTTGCAGCTGCAATCTTTTCTTCAATTTCATCTTGTACATTATCTTCAAATTCAGATACTTTCTTTTCAAATTTTTCTTTTTCTTCTTCATAAGAAACATCTTCAGTTTCTTCTTCAGCTTCTTCATTGAACATCTTGTCGTATCCCTTAGCAGATAAATATGCGTATCCATTGTAAGAATTCTTTACAAAATTTTTCATCATTGTATCTTTTAATTTGATTGCACGATTGTTAATATAATTTTCTGGCTTAATTCCTTCAGTTAGTTGGATGATTTCAGCTTCTAGGCGAGCAACTCTATTTACTGCTCTATTCATTCTTACATCAGCGTATCCACCAAGGAATGATCCATCTCTATTAACTTCTCCTGGACCATATTTAAATTCTTTCAAATCTTTCTTTGCATCTTCTAGAGACTTTTCTAACTTTTTCAATCTCTTTCCATAATTTTTGATTGTAGAAAAAATTGATGAACTTCTATATTTGATTTTTGATGGCTCTGTTATGATTCTAGCAATCTCATCGTCTACAATTTTCTTAACTTCTGCTTCATTCATAATGACAAACCTCCCTAAATACTATTCAGATTTTGATAATTCACGTAATACGTCTTTAACTCTATTCCATTCTTCTTCATCATCAACACCAAGAAGTTTTGGTTCTCCTGATGAACGATCAACGTTAGAAACATAAACAGTTACATTATCGTTTTCGTCTCTTTCATTTTTAGTATAGATAACGTATTCTTTTTTCGTATCTTTGAATTCAAACGCTAGTATTACTTCAACTTGTTCCATTGAACCATCTTCTGCAACGATTGACATAATTCTTTTTTCTATTCCTTGGTTTTCCATATGTGAAATCCTCCCTCTATTATTCATATAATACCATTTTACCATATTTTTAAGTAAAAACAAGTACTTTTAATTTATTATTTTATTTTTTTTAATAGAAATATTCTTGCGCCAAAACTGCAATAATCTTCTACATATTTATCCATATATTTTATGTCGTTTATTTCCTTTACTTTCTTATTATCACTATCATAAAAGCCTTTTAAACGAACTTTATCATAAGCAAAATCACCAAATATATAATCATAATCTTCAAAATAATCTGTTGCTTTCTCAACTATTTCATCATAGTTAAAGCAATCTTTATCATTTCTTATTAATTCATATTTATTTCCAAGTAACTCAACTGTCTTACTTTTCATCTTACCCACCTCTATTTTCATTATAGCATGATTTATTTATTTAATAATCTTTTTTTACTAATATTACGTCTTCTCCAATTTTTGTTATTTCATTCCAATAAACCTTACTATCCATATCTCTTGCTAAACTAAATAGACTTTTTGTCGATTCTATAATTAGACTTTCTATTTTTCCATTAGTATCTATAACTACATCCGTTATTACTCCTATTTGTTTCCCATCATTCATACTTATTATTTTTTTACTTTGTAATTCTGATAATCTCATATACCCTCTTTTCTAATAAAGTATATTACTTATCTGTTATTTTAATATCTTTTTTAGTTGTTTTATTGCTCCTTTTTCTAATCTCGATACTTGGGCTTGGGATATATCTAACTCTTTGGCTATTTCCATTTGAGTTTTACCCATTACATATCTTTGATTTAATATAAAGTTCTCTCTTTTATCTAAATCATCTATTGCCTTTTCTAAGGCAATCTTTGAAGAAAATTCGTTATTACTTTTCTTATCTTCTATTTGGTCACATAAAAGTATTGCGTCTCCACCATCATTATATATAGGTTCAAATATACTAATAGGTTCTTTTAATGCTTCTATTGCATTTACAATCTCATAGGTTGATACATCTAATAATAAAGCTAGTTCTTCTGTACTAATTTCTTTACCTGTTTTACCATAATACTCTTCTTTTGCTTTTACTATCTTATATGCTAGATCTTTTACTGATCTACTTACTCTAATACTATTATTATCTCTAATATATCTTTTTATTTCCCCTAATATCATTGGTACTGCGTATGTAGAAAACTTAACATGAAATGATAGTTCAAAATTATCTATAGCTTTTAATAAGCCAATACAGCCTATTTGAAATAAGTCATCTAGGTTTTCATTTTTATGATTCATCTTTCTAAGAATGGATAAAACTAATTTTAAATTACCTTTTACTAATGTGTTTCTTGCTTCTTCATCGCCTTGTTTAACCTTGATAAATAATTCTTCCATTTCTTTGTTTGTTAATACTTCTATTTGATTAGTATCTAATCCTGTTATCTCAACTTTGTATTTAGCCATAATTACCTCCATAGAGATTATGGTCTTGTTATTTTTTTCTAAACAAAAAAAGGTACCTTTGTACCTTTATTCTGTTCTTAATGCTACAACTGGGTCTTTCTTGCTTGCTATCTTAGATGGAATAAATCCAGCTATTACTGTTAATAAAATACTAATTATAATTAATCCTATTGCTCCACGAACTGGTAGTTTTGCAATGTTACTAATATTAACCATATTCTTAATAATTATATTGATAGGAATATTTAATAATAATGTAACTAGTATTCCTAAGATACCAGCAGCTGCTCCTTCAATAAGAGTTTCTGCATTAAATACTCTTGAGATATCTTTTTTACTTGCACCAATAGCACGAAGAATACCAATTTCTTTTGTTCTTTCAATTACTGAGATATAAGTAATAATAGCAATCATGATACTTGATACTACTAATGAGATTGCGACAAAAGCTATTAATACACTACTGATTACATTAACTATGCTAGATACAGAACTCATCATTATTCCTACTATATCTGTATAAGTAATCTTGTCTTCTTCTTTTTTGCCTTTATTATATTCATTAATTATATCGACTATTGCTTCTTTAGAATCAAAGTCTTTTGGATAAATACCAATATTATCTGGATCCTCTAAATCAGCTATTCCTAATTTAGCTAGGTTTTCTTTATATGTTGATTGCATATTTTCAGTATATGAAGCCATTACTGTTGCTAGTTCTTCACTAGATAGGCTTTGGAAATACATCATTTGTTCATATGTAAGATTAGAATAATCAAATGAATTATCTCTAGAGAACTCTTGTCCTGTAAATACATTTTTGTTTTCATCTGCTTTTTGTTCTTTTACGATATCTTTTTCATTTGTTTTATTAATTACATATTCTGTTAATTTATGAGTATATCCTACCATACCTGCTTCTTGTGATGTTACTGCTTCATCTTGTGGTTTAATGATTCCAACTACTTTTAATTCAGTTCCATTTTTAACAAGATTTTGCATGTACTCTTTATCGTCTGATTTATTAATCCATAGATTACTGTCTTTTTCATAATAATCAGGACTTAATACTAATTTGTAAGTTAGATTTAATAAATCTTTCGTAGTATATGCAGTTTCTTTAAATTCAACTTTATCTCCTGCAACCATTTTATCAAATTGTTCTTGAAGTTCTTTTTGTGATAGAACTCCTAAACTATATAAAGTATAGTCTGGAATAGTATTATCTTTAGATACGATTATAACTAATTCATTATAATCTTTTGGCCATCTACCATCTACTAATTTATATTGTTGTTTATTTAATTCTTCATTATCAATCATTTCAGTAAATACATCATAGTTAGACATATATCCTGAATAGATACTAGATACTCCTGATGCTCCCATACCTAAAGTATCAAATACAGTGGTTGGATTAACTTGTGTTACTTCATCATTGGAGTTCTTATAAATATTTAGTGTTACATTGTATCCATATTTAATATCTGATACATAGTTTTTTATTTCTTTGTGATTGTCTAAATACTTTTTAAATGATTTTAAATCATTCTTTTGTGCTGTTTGATTGATTGCTGTGAACATATCACCAATTACATTTACAGAATGAATTTTATCATCATCATAGTCTTTTTCTTTGTTTGCTCCTACTAATGTTTGAAGCATAGTAGACATATCAATTGATTCTTTTTCTACAACTAACGGATATGAACTAAGTGTTTCTTCTTCTGTTTTATCAATATAGCATTGAATACCATGAGATAATGACATGATTAATGCAATACCTATAATTCCTATAGATCCAGCAAAAGCTGTAAGCATAGTTCTACCTTTTTTAGTCATTAAGTTATTCATACTTAAACCAAAAGCTGTTTTAAATGACATTTTGCTTTTCTTAGTATTTACTTTTGTTTTTTCTTCTTTTTCTTCTCCATCAAATGGTTTAGAGTCAGAAGTTATTTCTCCATCTAATAGAGTAACAATTCTTGTTGAATATTTATTAGCAATATCAGGATTATGTGTAACCATAATTACTAATCTATCTTTAGCTATTTCTTTTAATAAATCCATTACTTGAAGACTTGTTTCAGAATCAAGTGCTCCGGTTGGTTCATCTGCAAGCAATATATCTGGATCATTTACTAAGGCTCTTGCGATAGCAACTCTTTGCATTTGACCACCAGACATTTGATTAGGTCTTTTATTAATTTGGTCTTCTAATCCTACTTTTTTTAATACTTGAATTGCTTTCTTTCTTCTTTGTTGTTTATTAACTCCAGATAATGTTAAAGCTAATTCTACATTTTGTAGAGCTGTTTGATGTGAAATAAGATTATAACTTTGGAATACGAATCCTACTCTATGGTTACGATATGTATCCCAATCTCTATCATTATATTTCTTTGTAGAAATACCATTAATAATTAAATCTCCAGAATCATAGTTATCTAATCCACCTATGATATTTAACATAGTTGTTTTACCAGAACCACTTTGTCCTAAGATTGATACAAATTCATTTTTTCTAAATTTAATATTAATCTTATTTAGAGCTTTTTGATTTTGATCAGCAACTTTATATATCTTTGTGATATTTTTTAACTCTAACATATTAATCCTCTCTTTCTAGATAGTCAGCACCTTTATGAGGTTCCTCTCTTAAAAGATCATTGTAGTCTTGTTGTCTTAATACTTCGTAGATAGCAATAGCTACACTGTTTGATACATTTAAGGCTCTTACATTATCTGTCATTGGAATACGCATGCAATTATCTAAATCATCTTTTAATATTTCTTTAGGAATACCAGTAGATTCTTTTCCAAATATTAGATAAATATTATCATTATGCTCATGAGTAAAATCAAAACTTGTATGTGGTTTTCTACCATATCTAGTAAAGTAATAGTAGTTACCAGGATTCTTTTCTTTAAAGTCTTCCCAAGATTCGTATACTTCATAGTCTAATTTATCTATATAGTTTACTCCACTTCTTTTTAAGTGAGCTTCATCTAATCTGAAACCTAATGGTTTTATTAAATGTAATTTGGTATTTGTTGCGACACAAGTACGCATAATGTTTCCTGTATTTTGAGGAATTTCTGGTTGATATAGTACGATGTTATTCATATTTACCTCCTAAAGAAAAAAGGGATTACTCCCCTACTTTTTTTAATTCAAAGTATTGTCTTGTTTTTGAGATTGTTAATTCTTCTTTTTCATTACCTTGAAGAATGTATCTAACTTTACCGTCTTCAAATGCAATAAATGCTGGGTAGTTAGATTTTAATGATACTTTAAATGGATATTTATTATTAAATGTTTCAGGGAATGATTCTGCTTCCTCTTCTTTAATATTTAAATAAATAATGTCATTTAATTCTTCATTATTAATTATCTTTATAAATTTCTTTTCATAGTTACGACAAGTATCTGCACTTGAAGTACATAGATATAATGTCGTAGTTGGATTTTCTTGGATGAAGTTGTCTAACTCTTGTGTTGTAATTTCTGATAGATATCCACGAATGACTGGAGTTTGTTTTTGATATTCATGATATACGTTATAGCAATTACACATATAAATAGTTATACCGGCAATTAGCACGCACATTCCAATTAAAATCATATAGTTTTTAAAATAATTTTTTCCTTCTGTTTTCTTCATAAATATCTCTCCTCATTTTATATTTTAACATAAAAATATTTCTTTTTACACATTATTTAAAAACTCTGTCAATAGATTCTTGATTGTATCTTGGTCCTCATCAAAGAAATTTAATCTTACGCTAGCATATTTACGGAATAATTCTACATCTTGTAGTAACTTGTTTTCACTGTTTAGTATGCAAGTGTTTATACCATCAAAATATACTGGGAATAAATGATCTTTACTATCTCTTAATTTATATTCATATACTTTAGTAGATATGTTTAAAATATTTCCTTTAATAACCATATTCTCTACTTTACCATATCCTAATACTTCAATGTTTGGATATGAGTTAAATGTTTTTACATAATTATTTATAAAATTAATCATTTCTTCTTCAGATAATTCTACTGATAATGTTACTGGTTGAAGAGTTAACTTATAAATATAATATGCTGTATAAACATTCATTACATTTAGGCCATAGTCTCCAACTAGGTTTTCTTTTTCAGCAAAGTTAAAGTATTCAGATACTAAGGCTTTTTTACTATAACCTGCTGTTGGAGTTCTCGTGTTTCTTGGTGGTACATAGTACATTCTTTCATTATCACGATACTCTTTATATAATTCATAATCTTGAACATAGATTCTTTTTAAACGGAAACGATTACACATTTCTAATTGGTCTCTAGTATATACACTAGCAGTTAGTGTTGGTTCTAATTTAGTTTTAGGAACTTCTATATTTACTGGAGATGATTTAAATACTACTATCTTGTTCATTCTAGTTTGAGTTAATTTATCGGTTAGTGCTCTTCTTAAATCATTTAATTCACTTATTGGAATAAATACTTCAGAGTCTGAATCTACAATTGTAGTTCTACTGACAAATGGTGTATCTCCAAGTTTTTCAACTTGTTCTCTTATACGTTGTTTACTCATAGGAGCATTTTGACTTGCTTCTACTGAGTGACCTTGTACAGTAAATGTATTAGTATCATCACTCATTGTAATAACTAATGGTTGTCCTATTTTAGCTTTTACTTGAATAGTAATTGGTATTCTTCTAGTAGGTAGTACTTTTAAACTATTCATTAATTTATAATCTAGAGTTTTACATACAATATCATTTTCTGTTAAACCAACTCTATTTTCTAAGTAACAAATACCACCTGCTGGAACTGAGTTTGTTAATTGTCCATTTTCAGCATATAGATAGTTACAAATAAATCCTTTTCCACTACGTAGGAATCTTACACCATCTTGTTGATTTAATTCTTCATTTAATTGAATCTTAATTTTCTTTTGATCCACTTCAAGTACTCTACCTATTTCTAATCCAATATGATTTGGTGTATCAGTATTCATTAAGTCTTGTGGATTAGTATCGAATAAGTATCCTTCAGTAAATCCTCTATTATAAATTGTCTTTAATTGTTTATTTGTTTCTGGAATATTAACATTAGAGCAATAACTATCAATTAAGTTACGATAGAATCTAGTAACAAATCCTACATATTCTGGACTCTTCATTCTACCTTCAACTTTAAAACTAGTGATATCACTATCTAGTAATTCTCTAAATCTTGTTGAAGTATTTAATTCTTTAGTACTTAATAAATATTTATCTTGAGCTAATATTCTGGTGCCTTTTTCTAGTGTATAAGGTAATCTACAGCAGCCTGCACATTCTCCTCTATTACCACTTCTGTCTCCAATCATGGCACTCATTAAACAGCAACCTGAATAACTTACACAAAGTGCACCATGAATAAATACTTCTTTTTCAATAGGAGTCTTAATGCTTTCAATTTCTTGTAGAGACATTTCTCTTGAGAATACTACTCTTTTTACTCCTAGTTTGTGATATAGTTCAGCAGTTGCTTCTGAAGAAGTATTTGCTTGAGTTGACGCATGTACTTCTAGTTCTGGATATTTTTCACGTACTAAGCACATCATTCCGAAGTCTTGAATTAGTACAGCATCTACTCCTGATTTATATAAGAATTCTATTTGTCCTAGAAAAGCTGGAACTTCATTATCTTTAATTAGAGTGTTCATTGTGATATAAATTTTTACACCATAAAGATGACATAACTTAGTAGCAGTTATAATCTCTTCGTTAGTGAAATTCTTTGCAAATTTACGCGCTCCAAAATTTTTACATCCTACATATACTGCGTCTGCTCCATTAGCAATGGCTTGGTTTAGACTTTCCATATCTCCGGCTGGAACTAATAATTCATGTTTTACCATTCTTGTTCACCCCAATTTTTCTACTATGATTATAGCATAAAAAAAGAAAGTATAAAACTTTCCTTTTAATAATTTTCTGCTTTTACTTCAAAGAAGCTTTGTGGATGTGCACATACTGGGCATACTCCTGGAGCTTTCTTTCCAATTACTACGTGTCCACAGTTGCGGCAAATCCAAATTTTTTCATCGTCTTTAGAGAATACTACTTCATCTTCAATATTCTTTAATAGTTTACGATATCTTTCTTCATGATGTTTTTCAATTGCTCCTACCATTCTGAATTTAGCAGCTAATGCTTTAAATCCTTCTTCTTCAGCAGTCTTAGCAAATTCTTCATACATGTCAGTCCATTCATAGTTTTCACCATCAGCAGCTGCTTTTAAGTTTTCAACTGTAGAAGGAACTTCTCCACCGTTTAGTTCTTTGAACCACATTTTTGCATGTTCTTTTTCATTATTTGCTGTTTCTTCAAAGATAGCAGCAATTTGTTCATATCCATCTTTTTTAGCCTTACTTGCGAAGTAAGTATATTTATTTCTTGCTTGAGATTCTCCTGCGAACGCAGTTAATAAGTTTTGTTCTGTTTTAGATCCTTTTAATTCCATGTTTATACCTCCTTTGGAATAATTTCAACAACTTTATTATACCAATAATGTACTCTTAAGTCCAACTTTTCACAGATAAATTCATGATACATATAATACTTTAGGTGAAGTATATGAAAATGAAACATCCTTTCTTTTGTAAGTGTGCTTTTTGTAAACAAAAAAGAAGAAGTAGCATCTTCTATTTATCTAGTATTTTAGTAACTCTAATAATTGTTTTTTATCAACTACTATTACTCGTTTTTATTACAACACGATTAAACGCTATCATTCTTCTTTTCGAATTCTTGATTACTGGATTCCTCATCTTTTTTGTTCTCTTGTAGAGTTAGTTCTATTGTTTTATCAATATAGTTAACAAGATGTCTAGTATTAATCGTATTTACTAAATGATTATCACCATATTTTATTTTATCGGGTATATTTATTAGACTAAAAAATAAATATATTTCTTCCTTATTTAACGGATACTTAGAATTATATAAATTATATAGAGAACTAAATTCAACTCTTTCATAATCTTTTTTATAAAATTTAATTAAATCAATTACAGGAGTATCCATTCTAGAGTTATTCCAACTGATTAGATACTTTTCATCAGATTCAATAATATGGTCTAGAGATAGATTACCATGAACTCTAGCAATACGTTCTTTATTCTTATTATCTATTTCTTTGTAATACTCTTCTATATAATATCTAGAACTATTAATCATATAGTATATTTTAGATATATTTTCTAGTAATAATAATTCTTCAGGATATAAAAGTTCATGCTCTTCTAATTCATCTTGAAGTTTGTAATAAAACTGATAAGTTTCATCTAAAATATTTATTGTAGTTTCATATCTTTCTTTTATTAAATCTATATTTTTATCTTTAAACTCAGTTGTTTTATTATGTAGTATAGCTACTCGATACATTAAGTCTTTTGCTCGTTCATTATTTGTTGTCTCATATTCATTTATATATGGATATACTTCTTCATTATTATTTACCTCTATGGGTTTTATATAGTATTCGTAATTACGACTATCTAGAAATGAATAAACTTCTTCAATATTACGTTTCCTTTTTTTATAAAGTTTATCATCTATTATTTTTACATTTTGTTTATATTGAATCATTTTTTAATGGGATTATTACTTTTGAGCCTATTCCAATAGAACTTAAATCATTATAACTTTCTAATTCTTCTTTTGTAATAGAATATTTTTCTAGGATGGATTCAATAGATGTTTCTTCTCTAATAATATAGACACTATAGGTTGAGAAAGTTTCTTCACTATCTTTGAGCGAAGTAAATAAACTACCTACATTATTATCTTCTTCTACTTCTTCAATTTGTTCTTCAATAGGTTCTGGCATTTGTTCTTCCTCCATCTTTTCTTCTATTGGATCCCCATCACATTCTCTTAGTTCTTCTACTTCTTTTACTTCTTCTACTTGTGGAATATTTAATTCTTCTTCATACTCCACTACTTCTACTCCTTCTATAGATACATCGATATGACAGTTTAAAATATTATCTTCTTCTATTTCATAATAAAAATCTGCAATATCAATCTTAGAAGTATTAATATCTAGATTCTCTGTAAGAATTATTTCGGTAGGTAATTCATAATTAAAGTCTTCTTCTAATCTAGATGCTTCTGTAATTTTATAAGTTCCTTTTACTATTAGATTTCCTTTAATAGTAGAATTATCAATAAAAGCTAATTGTTCATCTAAAGAGATAGATGTTATTTCTCCTATCATTGATGGAAATTCTACTTTTCGTTCAAATGAGATTATTTTTTTCACATGTATTCCTCCTAGAGAAATGTATGAAAAAAGAAGAATAATTATTCTTTATTCTTCTTTTTATTTTGGAATATTTCTTTATAAACATCATCATAGTTATTTACAAAGACAAATTTTAAATCTTTCTTTATTGCATCTGGAATATCTTCTAGATCTTTTTTGTTTTCTTTAGGAATAATAATCTTCTTTACTCCTGCACGATGAGCACCAATTACTTTTTCTTTTAATCCACCTATTGGTAGGATTCTTCCTCTTAAAGTAATCTCTCCTGTCATAGCAATCTTTTTATCTACCTTTTGATCTGTTAATAACGAGATAAGTGCAGTTGTGATTGTAATACCTGCGCTTGGTCCATCTTTTGGAACTGCTCCTTCAGGTACATGAATATGAATATTATTTTCTTCCATTAATTTACTATTTATACAGAAATTCTTTGTATTAGAACGAATATAGTCTAGTGCAATTCTACATGATTCTTTCATTACATCTCCAAGAGAACCAGTTAGAATTAATTCACCATTTCCTTTGTAGATGTTTGCTTCTATTTGTAGAATATCTCCACCAAATACAGTATAGGCCATTCCATTTACTACACCTGATTCATTATAATCATTTTCAGTTTGTAGATACTTTGGTGAACCTAATAGTTCTTCTACTTTTTTCTTATCAATTTGATAGAAACCAGAATCTTTATTTAGTAATATTTCTTTTACTATCTTTCTAAGTAAGCTTGCGATTACTCTTTCTAACTCACGTACTCCAGCTTCTTTAGTATAACCACGAATTATATGTAATAGACTTTCGTCATCTATTTGTACTTGTAGTGGTGTTAGACCATGAGCTTCTAATTCTTTAGGAACTAAATGTTGTTTTGCGATATCTAGTTTTTCATATTCTGTATAACTTGATATTTCAATAATCTCTAATCTATCTTTTAATTCATATGGAATTTGTTCAATGTAGTTAGCAGTTGCGATAAATAGAACTTTTGATAAATCAAATTCTTCTTCAATATAGTGATCTGAGAATTTGTTATTTTGTTCTGGATCTAATACCTCTAATAAACTACTTGCAGGATCACCTTTAATATCTTTAGTCATCTTATCGATTTCATCAATAATAAATACTGGATTAGTTGTTCCTGCTTTACGAATACCTTGAATAATTCTACCTGGATTAGCTCCAATATAAGTTCTTCTATGACCTACTATTTCAGCTTCATCATTTATTCCACCAACACTAATCTTAGCAGTCTTACGGTGTAAGCTCTTTGCAATACTTAAGGCAAGAGAAGTTTTACCAACTCCTGGAGGACCAACTAAACATATAATTGGACTTCTAGAGTTATTAGTATTTTGTTTTACTGCAAGATACTCTAAAATACGTTCTTTTACTTCTTCTAGTGCATAGTGAGATGAATCTAGTATTTGTTTTACTTCAGTTAATGATTCAGTATCCTTAGTATAATTATTCCATGGTAGATTAATCATCCAGTCTAGATAATCTCTTATAATACCAATTTCAGGAGAATTACTATTTACTGTTTCATAACGAGCTAATTCTCTTTTAATTTTATCTTTTACTGCTTCTGAACATTTAAGTTTAGATAGTTTTTTCTTTAACTTAACAATTTCTTCATCCTTAGAGTTTGCTTCTCCAAGTTCTTTTTGCATTAATTTAATTTTTTCACGTAAGAAATATTCTTTTTGAGTGTCGCTTAATTCTTTTTCTACTTCACTCTCTATTTTTTGTTCTAATTCAATAAGCTTTAAGTTTTCATTCATGTCGGCAATTAAACGTTTACTGCGTTCAATTGGATCAATCATTTGAATGTATTTTTTCTTCTTACTATAATCTAGATTTATATAGCAACTTACTAAATCACATAAATCAGTTAAGTTATCTACCTTGTTTAATTGAGTAAGAATTGCGTTACCCATATAAGGAACATTATTAATATATTTTTCTAGCGATTTTAATAAAATATTATAGTAATTTTCATCTTCATCAGATGAAGGAATGATTACTTCTTTATAGTTTGCACGGAATACTGTTTCTTCTTGAGTATAGTTAAATACTTCTACTCTTTCTAGACCTTCTATTACTAATCTTGTTTTTCCATTTGGAACCGTCATTTTTAATTTAAGACGACCTAGAACTCCATATTTAGGGAAAGAAGTTACATCTATATCATCATCATCCTCTAGGGGATTTACAATTAACATTAAGTTATCATCGATATTATCGACAATGTTTATCATTTGCTTATCGAATACATTATCATATTCAATTCGAACCTCGTTATTTGGAAAGATGACCATGTCATTTATTATTAAAACTAATAGCTTTTTTAAATCCACGTTTTCACCTCCAAATTTTAGTTAACGTTTTTTATTATAACGTATTTTTCTTTTTTTTCAAGGAATTGCACCTATTTTTTAACCTTTTTTTAATAAGAGAAAAAAAGAAGACCAGAATTAAAGTTTCTCGCCTTCTTTTTACTATTAAATTATTTGTTTAATTCTTTTAAACGGTCCATAGTTCTACGCATTTCTAAGTCGTATTTAACCATGTCTTTTCCACCAAATTCTTTTAAGAATTCTTCTTCAGTCATCTTGTATTGTTCTGCAAGTGCTTTTGATTCTTTATCAACTTCTTCATCAGTTACAACAATCTTTTCAAGTTGAGTGATTTCTTCAAGCATTAAACGGTATAGAACATTGTGGTATCCTTCTTTTTCCATTTTGCTATGTAAATCTTCTGG
The DNA here is from genome assembly GCA_946407495.1 of uncultured Bacillota bacterium. Classification (GTDB taxonomy): domain Bacteria; phylum Bacillota_I; class Bacilli_A; order RF39; family UBA660; genus RUG14891. Next base: position 16,070 of record CAMJOB010000002.1, read on the forward strand.
TGTAGATTGAGTGAATTGATAATATAGATCTAATGAGATTCCTTGCATCTTCATTTGATCTTCGAAACGATGAATTAAACGATGAGTTTCTTCTTCTACCATTTCTTCTGGAATATCTACTTCAACACTCTTAGCAACTTCTTCTAAGATTTTATCGATGTATTTATTTTCTACATCCATTTCTTTTTGTGCTTTAATAGATGCTTTAATTTCTTCTCTTAATTTTTCTTCAGAATCGATTCCTTCCATTCCTAAATCTTCGAAGAATTCTTCATCTAATTCACGTGTAACTTTTTGTTTAATTTCGTTTACTTTAACTTTGAACACTACTGGCTTACCAGCTAAATCAGCAACACCATAGTCTTCTGGGAAAGATACGTTTAAGTCTTTTTCATCTCCAACGTTCATTCCAATTACTTGTTCTTCAAATCCTGGAATAAATGTATTTGATCCGATTTCTAGTGAATAGTTTTCACCTTTTCCACCATCAAATGCTTTTCCATCTTTGAATCCTTCAAAGTCGATTACAGCGATATCACCATTTTCAACAGCACCTTTTTCTTTAATAGTTAATTCAGTGTATCTTTCTAATAAGTGACTCATTTCATGATTAATTTCTTCATCTGTAACTTCAACTTTTTCTGGTTGAATATTTAAACCTTCATATTTTTTAACTTTTACTTCTGGTTTTGTAATAATCTTAAAAATAAATTCAACATGATTGTCATTTAAACTTTTAATATTAACTTCTGGTTGAGCAACTGGAACTAATTTTGAATCTTCCATTGCTTTATTATAAGCTTCTTCCATAACATTTTCTGTAGCATCCATATATAGAGATTCTTTTCCGTAATGCTTTTCATAAATGTCTCTAGGAACTTTTCCTGTACGGAATCCATCAACTTTTGCAGTCTTTTGTTTTTTAGCAAAAGCTTTATCCATAGCTTTCTTCCAAGATTCTCCTTCAATTTTTACTACAACTTCATGTCTATTATTTTTCTTTTCTTCTTTTACTTCTTCTTTAACGTTTTCTTCTTTTTCTACTTTTTTTGCCATATTAAAACCTCCAACGTCTAATATTATATCGTATTTTATAAGTCATTACAACAGAAAAAAAGACTTTTACGTCTTTTTATCTTATCTTAATATGTACTTCTCTTAATTGTTGTTCTGTTACTTCTCCAGGGCATCCCATCATAGCATCAGAACCACCGGCAGTTAATGGGAAAGCTATAGTTTCACGAATAGATTCTTCATCTAATAATAACATTAACATACGGTCAATTCCAGGAGCCATACCAGCGTGTGGTGGTGCTCCATAAGAGAATGCTTCATATAAAGCTTTAAATCTTGTTTCTAATTCATCTTCAGTATATCCTGCAATTTCAAATGCTTTTCTCATAACATCTAAGTCATGGTTACGAACAGCACCACTTGCCATTTCAATTCCGTTACATACGAAGTCAAATTGGTAAGCTAAGATATCTTCAGGTGCTTTAGTAGTTAAGGCATCCATACCACCTTGTGGCATTGAGAATGGGTTGTGTGTAAAGATAAATTTGTCTTCTTCTTCACTCCATTCATACATTGGAAAGTCTTTAACAATACAGAACTTAAATTCATCTTTATCGATTAATTCAAGTTTTCTTCCTAATTCATCACGAATTTGTCCAGCTAATTTAGGAGCGTTACTACGATCTGCGATAAAGAAGATTACACTATTTGGTTTTAATTTAGCTGTACTAATTAAATCTTCTCTTTCATCTTCTGTTAAGAACTTATCAATTGGTCCTACAAAAGACATATCATCTAATACTTTAAAGTATCCAATACCAGCACTCATACCAATACTTTTAGCATAGTCACCTAATTCGTTAAACCATGAGTTTGATTTATCAGCGATATCTTCTACTACGATTGCTTTAACTGTAACTCCTCTAAATGGACGGAATGTTGTACTTTCAAATACATCAGTAATATCAATAATCTCTAATGGGTTTCTTAGGTCTGGTTTATCAGTACCATATTTATCCATTGATTCTTTAAATGTTAATCTTGTGAATGGTTCTTTACTTAATTTCTTAGTTGGAGCAAATTCTTCAAATGTTCTTCTAAATACATCTTCTCCAATTTCTAAAATATCTTCTTCTTCAGCAAAAGCCATTTCAAAGTCTAATTGGTAGAATTCTCCATATACTCTATCACTTCTTGCATCTTCATCACGGAAGCATGGAGCTATTTGGAAATATTTATCAAAACCACCGCACATTAATAATTGTTTAAATTGTTGTGGTGCTTGTGGTAAAGCATAGAACTTACCATGAAATTTACGGGAAGGAACAATAAAGTCTCTTGCTCCTTCTGGAGATGATGCAGTAAGAATTGGTGTTTGAATTTCTAAGAAGTCTTTTTCAGTCATTACTTTTCTTAAGAAACTAATAACTTTAGTTCTAAATATAATATTTTCTTTTACTTTAGGGTTTCTTAAATCTAGATAACGATATTTAAGTCTTACATCTTCACTACTATCTTTTGAAGTCATTACTTCAAATGGTAATACGTTTCTTGATTTACCTAATACTTCTAAATCACTTACTAGTAATTCAATAGTACCTGTACTTATTCTATCGTTGTAGTCGTCTTCATCTCTTTTACGAATTTTACCAGAAATAGTAATACTTGATTCTCTTGTAATTCCATCAAAGATTGAGTCATCGTTACTAACTACTTGGATAGTACCAGAGGAGTCTCTTACGTCTACGAAGATAACTCCACCATGGTCTCTAATATTTTCTACAAAACCTGCTACTCTTACGTCTTCACCGACAACAGATTCTGTTAAATCTTTACAATAATGGGTTCTATATTTTGTCATTATTTTTTTCTCCTCTCTAATTCTTTAATAATAATATCTTTTGATTTATTTGGGTTAGCTTGTCTATTAGACTTCTTCATTGTTTGACCGATAAAGAAGTTGATTGCTCCCATGTTTCCATCTTCGACATATTGTCTTACGATTTCTTTGTTTTCTTCCATAATTCCAGTAATTAATTCTAATAATTCAGATTCATCATCTATTTGATGTAAGTTTTGTTTTTCAATTAATTCTACTGGATCTTTCTTTTCTTCAATTGCTTGATATAAGATTTTTCTAGCATGGTCTAAACTTATCTTTCCTTCATGTACTAATTTAATTACTCCACTTAACATCTTAGGTGTAATTGGGAATTCTTCTAGAGTTATTTCTAATTTATTTAGAGTACCTAATACTGTTGATGTTACAAAGTTAACTGCTAGAGAAATATCAGTATCATAACTTAGTACTTCTTCAAAGTAATCTGAAATACTTCTTTCTTTTGATAGAACACCTGCATCGTATTCACTCATTTTATATTCTTCAATATATTTTAAATAACGATCTAATTTTAATTCAGGTAGTTCTTGTTTTAATTCATAAATGAAATCATCTGTAATTGGAGTTGATGGGATGTTTGGTTCTATGAAGTATTTATAATCTAGAGCATCTACTTTTTCTCTCATTGAGTAAGTTTTTCCATCTAATCCAATACGTCTTGTTTCTTGAATTACTTTTTCTCCTTTAGATAATAATTCACTTTGTCTTTCTATTTCATATTCGATAGCGGCTCTGATACTTTGAGTAGCGTTGATGTTCTTCATCTCTACTTTAGTACCTAATTCTTTAGCTCCTTCTTCCATAAGTGAAATGTTTACGTCACATCTCATTTGTCCATAGTTTGACTTAGCTTCACTTACTCCTAAGAATAAGAATACATCTCTTAAATCTTCGAAGAATGTTACTGCTTCATCTGCACTTGATAAGCAAGGTTCTGTAACTATTTCAATTAATGGTACTCCACTACGGTTATAGTCGATTAATGAATATTTTGGAAAGTGTTCTAGAGAAGCTGTATCTTCTTCTAGATGTAGGTCATGGATATCTACTCTTTTTACATGACCATCTACCATAATATCTAAGTATCCATCAATACCCATTGGTTTAGTATTTTGAGTTATTTGATATCCTTTAGGTAAGTCTGCATAGAAGTAGTTTTTACGATCAAAGATTACTTCATCTGGAGTTTTACAATGTAGAGCCATAGCAGTTAGTAATGCTTTTCTACAAGCTTCTTTGTTGGCTACTGGTAAGATTCCAGGTAATCCTAAATCTACAGTTGCAACGTGTTCGTTTGGATAATCGGAGAACTCGTTTGGTGCAGAAGAGAAGTTTTTAGTTTTAGTTGTTAATTCACAGTGAACTTCTAGTCCGATTACTACTTTATACATCTATATCACCTACCTTACAATATTGGTCTTTAAGACCTGTTACACTTTCAATTTTATGTGCCATATTTAAGACTAAATCGTCTTCTTTAATTCTTCCTGTAATGTTTACTCCAATTGGCATATCTTTAACAAATCCATATGGAAGTGTTATTGATGGGAAACCACCAAAGTTTCCGATTGCTAAATGGTTTTCTAAGATTAAATATCTTGGAGATAATTTTTCTACTTTTTCACTTGTTGCAGTAAACTCAGGAGCAATACCTCCAGATGCTGGTAAAATCATTCCATCATATTCTTTAAAGAATTCAGTTATTTTATCAACTATCATTCTTCTTACTCTTCCAGCATTCTTAAACAGCTTCTCTTGGTTTTCTTTTTGTAATATATAACTTCCTAAAATAAATCTTCTTTTTATTAATTCAGAGAATCCTTTAGTTCTAGCATCAAACATTATTTGTTCAATACTATCTCCTTCTCCTCTAGGTCCAAACTGAATACCAGTTAAATTTGCGTTGTTTGAAGTTGCTTCTGCACAACTTATACACATATATGTAGGATAAATTGCTTCTAGTAATTTTTGATCCATTGATACTTCTTCTACAACAAATCCTAAATCTCTACATTTTTGTACTAGTTCTTGGAATTGATCTAATACACTTTCTAATTCTTCATCTAAGTAATCTTTATAGAATTCTTTACTACAGATTTCTTTGATATAGAATAATTTTTTACCTTTAATATCTTCGTCTAATGTATCAGCATATTTTTTACCATCATCTTTTAAAGTAACCATATCCATTGGATCTTGTCCTTTAATAATATCTGTTACAATGGCTGCATCTTTAACGTTTCTTGTGAACAAAGCAACGTGATCTAAGCTAGATGCGAATGCGAATAATCCATAACGAGATATTCTTCCATATGTTGGTTTGAATCCAACTACTCCACCAAATGCGGCAGGTTTACGAACAGAGTCACCAGTGTCAGATCCGATAGAAAAAGGTACAATTCCTAGGGATACTGCTGCTGCTGAACCTGCTGATGAGCCACCGATCATTCTTGTTTTGTCCCATGGGTTCTTTACTACTCCAGTGTGACCTGTAGTACCAGTTCCTCCCATTGCTAATTCATCTAATACAGTTTTACCAACTAATACTGCTCCAGCATTTTTTAATTTCTTATATACTGTCGCATCATATACTGGGATATAATCTTTTAATATATTTGAAGAACCTGTAGTTAAAATTCCACTTGTTGAGAAGTTATCTTTTAAAGCATATGGAATTCCACTTACTAAACTTTCTCTTTCCTTAAATTTTGGTTTATCGATGATAGTTACAAATGAATTGTAATCTTCTTGAAATGAGTGTGCTAATGTATTAGCGTGTGAGAATAATTCTTCTTTAGTTATACTACCTTTATCTAATTCTTCTCTTAATTCTGTAATTGATTTACCACGATACATATTATTCTTCACCTTCTTCTACTACTCTTGGTACTTTAACTTGATCAGATACTTGATGTTTTGCATTGGCAAGTACTTCTCCGACAGTTAAGTAATCTCCAACTTCATCTTCTCTTAAACTAACATCAGTATTTTTGAATGGGAAAGTCATTGGTTCAACTCCATCAATTCCATCGATTTGTCCAATTAAATCCATTTGTTTTAATAATGTATCAAACTCTTCTTGTAGAGTTGTATATTCTTCCTCATCCATATCAAACATTAATAATCCAGCATATTTTTTAAGTTTTTCTTTTTCTATCATAATGATCCTCCTTTTGTATAAACAAAAAACACTAGTATTCATCCACAAGGGACGAAAACTAGTGTTCCGCGGTACCACCCTAATTATTATAGATTTCTCTATAATCTCTTTGGTTCTAACAAACCTAGCACTTTTAACGGTGTGCACCCGACTTATTCTACTTTATTCTTTAAGTACTCAGAAGTGTTATTCAAAATAAGGCTTTATCGAGGTCCCACCATATCCTCAACTCTCTTGAAACGTTGCTTATTTTTACTTGTCTTCCTCAGCGATTTCTATTTCATTTTATAAAATATATGATTTCTTGTCAAATATTTTTACACTATTTTTTTAAGAATCTGTTTAATTAACACACTCTTTCCTCAATAGTTGTTGCTAATTATAGCATAAAATAACTTTTTTGTCAATTTTTGGGGTTATTGTGATAAAATAGTTCCGTAAGGAGGAATTATGAAAAAGACAATTTTAACCGGGCTTCGACCTACTGGAAATCTTCATTTAGGACATTATTTTGGAGCTGGCCAAAATTGGTTAAAGCTTCAAGATGACTTTGATTTTTATCTAGAAATAGCAGATGTACAAGCTTTAACAGATAATTTTAATAATCCTGAAAAAGTTAGATTAAATGTTTATGAGGTAGCAAAAGATTTATTAGCTATGGGAATTAATCCAGAGAAAGTACATTTATTTGTACAATCTAAAATTCCTGAAATTGCTGAACTTACAGTATTCTATTCTAATTTAGTTACAATAGCTAGATTACATCGTAACCCTACTGTTAAAACAGAGATTTCTCAAAAGAAAGCATTATTTGGTAACGATGGTGAAAGTATTACATACGGTTTCTTAGGATACCCTGTAAGTCAAGCTGCTGATATTACGGCATTCGATGGTGATTTAGTTCCTGTTGGTGATGATCAATTACCACTTCTAGAACAATGCCGTGAAATAGTTCGTAAGTTTAATTCAATTTATGGGGAAACATTAAAAGAGCCAGAACAATATCTTAGTAACACTTCTCGTGTTAAAGGATTAGATGGTAATGATAAGATGGGTAAATCTTTAGGTAATGCAATTTACTTAGTTGATGATGAAGAAACTATTAGTAAAAAAGTTATGAGTGCAGTTACTGATACTAATAAGATTAAAAAAGATGATCCTGCTAATCCAGATGTATGTATGGTTTACTACTATCATAAACTAGTAAATAAAGATGAAGATCAATTAAATAATATTTGTAGTGAATGTAAGAAGGGTGCAAGAGGATGTGTTCAATGTAAGAAAGAATTAATTCAAGCAATGAACAATTTCTTAAAACCTATTCAAGATAAACGTAAATACTATGAAGAAAATCCAGAAGAAGTTCAAAAGATTTTAGACAAAGGTACAAAAGAAGCTAGAGAAAAAGCTATTGTACAAATGGATAAAGTTCGTAAAGCAATGAAAATAGACTACTAATTAGTAGTCTATTTTTTCTTCTTCTATTTGATTAATGTCTGCTTTATTAATTGATTCAAAGCGTTTAGATATCTTATCTGTTGTGATAGAAACATTTTCAACATCTTTATTAACTGCTTGAATAGATCTTGATAATTTATCCCAACGTTCTTTATATCTTGCAAATTCTAAACCTAATTTATTTAATTCATCATGGATAATAGATGCATATTTATCTCTTTCCATATTTTTAATAATCATTTCAATTACTGTTAATGTAGAAATAAGAGTTGTTGGTGAAGTAATCCAAACTCTTTTTTTGTATGCATAATTAATAATATCTGGATGGTATGCATTTACTTCAGCAAATATTGCTTCTGCTGGTAAGAAGAGAATTGCTTGATCAGTTGTTTCTCCTGGAATTATATATTTACTACTTATCGCATCAATATGTTTTTTCATATCGGCTTTAAATAGTTTTTCATAATTATCTCTTTCTCCTGGAGTTAGCTTTTTATCTACCATCATCTCATAGTGTTCTAATGGGAATTTGGAGTCAATAGCGATTGTTCCAAGAGGTTCTGGAGCAAATACTACTGAGTCGGCAATAACACCTGTGGATAGCGTATATTGTAGTCTATAGATATCATCATTTTTTTCTCCAAAGACATTAGATAAGATATGAGCTAGATTTACTTCTCCAAAGATTCCTCTAGTCTTCTTATCAGTTAAGATACTTTGTAGACCTACAATATCAGTAGATAGATTTTCAATTTTCTTTTGTGCCTCATCTATCTTAGATAATCTTTCAATAACATTCATAAATGTTTTATTAGTCTTCTCAAAGTTTTGGTCTAGTCGTTCATTTACTTTTTCATTTATCGCAAGTAATCTTCTTTCTACTTGTTCATTTAAACCAATAAAATCTTTATTAAGTGATTCTTTTAAATCATTTCTGAAATCTCCCATTTCTTTCATCATAGATAATTCTAGTTTACCTAAACGTTCTGTAATATTACTTTCATTTACTTTTTGTGATAATAAGAACGCTAGTAATATAATTACAACAATTAATAATCCAATAATAATATATTCCATAGTTCCTCCTATTCGATGTTCATTTTCTTACTTACTATTTTACTAATGATATAGGCAATTATAAGTGATATTGATAAGTATAAAATTGCCTTTGGATCAGCAATACTTTCAATAAAACTTTTTCCTACATAACCCCAAAATGTAATTGTAAATATTTTTCCTATTAACAAACTAGCAATAAATTTCCTTCTAGATATCTTAGTTAATCCAGCAAGGATATTTATTAAGAATGCTGGAGTAAAAGGTAGTGCAATTAATAATACTAAACCTGGAAAAGATATCATATGAAATGTTTTACTAGCCTCTTCTATTTGTTTTTTCTTTTTACCTTTTAGTTTCTTTTCTATTTTTTCAGATAAATAATAGAATAATAAATATGATAGAATACATCCAACTATAGTAGCAGTCCACGATAATATTATTCCATATATTAGTCCAAAAGCTTTACAATTTAGAGCTACATATAAACCTAGTGGTAATGGTGGAATAAATGATTCTAATACTATGATTAAAAATCCTAGTAATGGTCCACCAGTATTTAATAAATTAACAATTTTTTCTATAAATTCACTAATTTGTACCACATTATCATCCTCTACTACATTATAGCATATTTATTTCCATTGGACGTAATTGTTGTAGCCTCCGATTACGTCAAAAGTATGATATCCCCTTTTATTTAGAATGTTTACTAACTGTTTACTAGTTCTTCCAGTTTGACAGTAAATATAGTAAATTTCTTTTGGTTTTAGATATTTTTCTGGTGCCGACAATAGTGTTTTTGCAGGTATATTTATTGCATTAACTATATGTCCTCTTTGGTATGATAAGTAGTCTCTTATATCAATAATATTTATTGTATGATATCTATTTTTTTCCATTAATTCTTTTATATTTATTTGCATATATTCACCTCATGGTAATTTATGCAAAAAAAAGAATCTATCTTATGATAGACTCCTATTTTAATACGTATGGATCTTTTTCAGTACCAGTACCTTTAGAAATCATTGCATTAGAATTTAATGTGATTACTGGTCTTACTCTCATTAATTGGTAAGCAGCTCCAACTTTAACTACTCCTTTACTTACACCATATACGTTATAAGTATTTCCTGCTTCAGCAGTTACTAGCCAGAATGAAGCATCTTCATCTACTAAGTAGTTATAGTTTTTACAAGATTCATTTAATGGTGAAGTACATCCACTATCAATACTTGCATTCATGTAATCACTTAAAGTAAGTAATCCAATTTTAGTTTCTAAAGATTGAATACATTCTTTAGAATTATTGTGAATAGTCTCTTTTTTATTTACTTTTCCATAGCATAAATCAAAGTTAACTAAACTACCTTTATCTTTATCACTTAACATATAATTTTGATCATCTTTATCAGTTAGGTTATAGATTTCTTCAAGAGCATCTTTCATTCTACTTGTAGTATAATTGTTGATTCCTGAATCATATCCTTTTTGTGAATTATAACGGTCATCCCATTTTAGACCTACACCTTTTAATTCAGCTAATGTAAGTGTAATTGTTTTGTCTGCATTTACACGTACAATTCTCCACATTCTTTGGTCTAATTGTACATAGTTATTAACATTTTCTCCACGGAATACATAATCTTCTCCGATACTATATAATCCGTATCCACTATCTACTAAGTTATTATCATTTCCAACTTCTTCAGTTAAGAATTTAGTTGAATATTGATCTCCACAACTTAGGTATGGAACATAGTTATATGAATCTCCAGCTTTTGTTACTTGAACTCTTCCTGAACAACTATCTCCATCTTTTAAGTATTCACTTAATGGTTTCATTTTTTCAGCTGCTACTAAGTTTGCAACATCGATTTCAACAGTTAAATCTTCTTCTTGTGGTAAGTTTTGTGGATAATCTTTGAAGTAGCTTTCAGCAGCGTTCTTCATTACTTCCTCAACTTTTTCGTAAGAATAAGATCCTTTACCAACAAATGTTAATAGTAATAATAAGAAGATAAAGATAAATACAATTGCAACAATTATAATCATAAATTTGACTAATCTTTTTTTGAAGTCATTTCTATCATCTTTCTTACTTGATGGAGTTTCTACTTTTTCTTCTTCTTTTTCTTCTTCATTAAAGTCTAGATCTTCTTCATCATAATCATCTAATCCGCCCATTTCTTCTTCTTCGTCACCGATATCAGATTTAATAGCTTCTACTTTTTCTTTTTCAGTAAACATAGGTTACTCCTTTCTAATTATCAAAGAAGTCATCGAAGAAATCATCGTCATCAATGTCTTCATTCAAATCTAAATTCTTCTTTGGTTCTGTTATTTCAGGAATTGGTTCTAATCTAGGAAGTTCAGGTTCAGGTTTCTTAGCAACTGCTTCAACCTTTTGTTCCTTCTTCTTTTCTTCTTCCTCTTTATTAGCTAGTTTTTCTTTTTCTAGTCTTTCTTCTTCTTCTAATTGAGCAATCTTTGCATCAATCTTCTTAACTAGCTCATCTACATCAAAACCTAAATCGTCATCATCATCGTCATCGTCGTCATCATCATCTGCAACCACAGGTTTTGGTGCACTAAATGGACGATTTGATTGAACGTCTTCAACTTTTTCTTCTCTATCCATTGTCTTTGGAGTAAATACTTCTTCATCTTCGTCATGTGAACTTGAAGAAGTTCTTCCGTATCCTTTATGTGATAAGAAATCTTGGAAATCTTTATCATCCACTTTTTCAAATGGTAGAATTTTTGGTCCTGGTAGTTCATCTAAGTTGCTGTCATCTTCTCTAGTGTCTTGTTCTTCTAGATCTGCCTCTCTCATCATATCTAAAAGTTTCTTTTTCTTTTGTGCTTTTACAAATTCTTTAATATCAAACGTATGAACCTCTCTCTTAGGTCTAGTTGGATATTTTGCTGGTGGATATTTCTTTCCCCAGTCTAATTTAAAGTATGGAGTAAATTTAGTTTTGAATGGTTGTTTTCTCATTCTCATAATAATTACTTCAAATTGTTTCATTCTTTGTAAGTCTGAAACTGTAACTAATGGTGTTGATGCAGTCTTATCATCTTTCTTAGATTTAACTTCACCACACATCTTAGATATTTCTTCTAGTGCTTTTAATTCTGTTGTGATTAAGTAAATAATGTTTCCACAGTTACCACGAATTGTTTCTGCATCTTCTTTACCATAAACAGAATCTAATTGTGCAAAGTTTTGAATGATCATTGTGAAACGTATCTTTCTAGAACGTGCTGCAGTGATCATTGTAGTTACATCTTTTAGTGGTGGCATATTAGCAAACTCATCTAGTAAGAAGTTTGTTCTAATTGGTAATTTTCCACCATGACGTTGTGCAGATGCAATTAAAGTTTCATAAACTTGTTTTAAGAAGATTGTTACTAATGAATGGTAAGTCTTCTTTTCATCTTGAATTACGATGAATACTGCTGTTGGTCTTTCACCAATACTTTCTAGTTCAATATCACTATGTGATAACATTTCACTTAAGTTATCACGTGATGCAAATAACTTAACTTTTTGTTTAAATACTGAAAGGATACTTCCTTTTGTTTCGCTTGGTGCCATGATAGTACTTGATGCATTAATTGATGCTGCACTACCTGGATCTTTGGCTGCGAAGTATTCCTTAATATATGTTGATCCACCAAATTTATCTTCTCCAACAGTTGTTGCTAGAGAGATACTATTAATATTAATTTCATCTGGTTTAGCATCTTCAAATAATCCTAGAGCAACTCCAGAGAAATAATCTGCTGATGTTTTTTCCCAGAATGGATCTTGGTTCTTATTTGACTCATCATATAGGATATTTAATGCTAAGTCATCTAATAACTCGATTGCCTTATCTTGATTTCCTTTTTTATACATTTGATAAGGTAAATTCATTGGGTTCCATGCATTACCATTTTGTGGATCACGGAAATTTAATAATAAGATTTGATATCCTTTTGCACGAAGCATATTGGATGTCTTCTCGTAAATCTCACCTTTTGGGTCAGTTATAATCATTGACTCTCTTGCTTTTGCTAAAGAATGAACTTGTGGCAAAATAACAGTTTGAGTTTTACCTGAACCAGTAGCACCAATAACTAATGAATGGTAGTCACCATTGTCTACCCACATTTCTTTTTCTGTTAAAATTAATGGTACTCCTGCTGCTTTACTACTTGATTGTGTTATTTCTACTTTTTCTAGTTCTTCTTTAATTTCTTTTTCTTTTGCCCATCTAGAGTATCCTTTATCTTTTTTCTCTGTAGTGAATCCAATTCCTTTTTCTCTATCAAAGAAATATGAACTTACACTAATGAATAATCCACCTAGACATAATACATATAATCCTAGTGTATCTAAGATATAGTCTGGTGAAAATGCTGGAAATGGATTTAATCCAGCTAACTCTCCATTTTGTGAGAAACTTGATAAATTAGCTACTCCTATAGCTACAATGTAAAGTAGAAAGATAGCAAATAATATAAAAATTAATAAATCATCTTTATCTGCGCGGAATTTAAATTTCATTTTACTACTTCCTTTCTGTCAATATTATAACTTAAACTTGTAAAATAGTCATTATTTTCTTAATTTTCAATGATTTTTTGGAATGTATTATTCTTCCATTCATATAGAATATGACCTTGTCCTTGATTACTATATTCTGCTGTTGAAATTAGTATTTCATAAATACCATCATTATTTGTATCAATAATTGCATTTATAAATGGTCTTACGGCTGTATACATATTATCTGATTCATTACTAAATACATCATAGATTTGACCATCTTTTTCCATAAATACATATGAGAAACTAAAATCTGTATCAAAATCTATTGGGAATGTATTACTTATTACATATAGAGTTTCTTCTTTTCCATCATTGTCTATATCAACTTTTGTTTCATCATTAACTGTTAATTGTGAACCTGTAGATAATCCTTTGTTTTCTAATTCTTCTACAACATACTCATTATCTTCTATTTCACTCATTTCAAAACTAACAGCGTTTACATCAAAGTTTGATTCAATGGCTAAGAAGTTACCATTGATATCTACTGCTTCTTTATTATCGTCATATAGATACCATTGATCATCATGATAGATGTAATACTTACCACTATATTTTCCGTCTATGAAGACGTCCATTTTTTTCCAATTATAATCGTTAATATTTGTTTTCTTTTCCCAAGATGAACCATAACAATTCCATGTTACTTCATTCTCAGTTATCATAACTAATTGATAATTATTTCTTTCAACACGTTCTCTTCCAACAAGCCAATAGAAAAGAAAGGCAAAGATTACTAAGAACGCAATTAATACAACGATTACTTTGTTACTTTTCATATTCTTCCCTTCCTTTTTATCCTGCTCTAAAGTATGCATATGTACTTGTATTAGCCCAATTATATTGATGCCACATACTTGTACCTGCACTTCCTGGGTCGGCCATTGTTACTTCGCCACCTTCAGTAGCTAATACTGCAACCCAGTGTTGTCCTGTGTTACCTTTAACTTCAGCAACTACATAATATCCTTGATTCAATAGTTCAGTAAGTACTTGGTACTTAGCTCCCCTTGAATATCCAGATACATATTTCTTTCCTTGATATACAAATGTTGGCGCTGCTTTACTTACTCCAGCCCATAATAAGTTACCACCTGCGGCAAATCCACCATGAGTGTTTAAGTATTGGACAAATGTTCCTGGATTAAATTCTCCTTGAATATTTGTAGGTACTCCACTTCTTGCAATTTGAATAGAGATTGATGTACATAAGCATCCAATTTGTTTAATAGTTTTTCCACTTGTACCCATTGGTACGCCTACCCAATCGCCTTGATATTGTTTCCATGCAATGAAGTCTCCTGTTACACCTTGTGAACAGTTAACACTTGAGTTTGAACAACCCATTTTTTGAACATCACTAGCACCATAGTTTCTAGAACCACTATTGTATACTTGTAATAATATTTGTTTATAATTTAACCCTTGTTTAGCAAGTGCAGTAAATTGATTTTGTTCTGCTTGCATATATCCACTATAAACGATATATCCTTGAGAGTTTACTAATACTTCTCCGGCTACTTCGTTTGCTAGAGTACGCATTCTATCATTAGTTGGTAATGGGTTCTTTTTATATCCACCATTGTGCTCTAAACCACTGTGAACTTGTCCCCATTGACCATTGTCTGATGAACATCCTCTATCTGGGTCACAATAAACTTGATCTTGTGTACTTGCGGCTACTTGGATTACCCACATACCATTTTCTTGTTGTAGAGTTCTCCAACCACCCATATCAGTTGATCTTGCTAATATGTAGCTTCTTGCAGCAACCATTTGAGCTTTAACGGCTTCATCTGGTGCTCCACTACCTATTTCAGCATATGCAACACCTAAAATGTATTTTTCAAAATCTACTAATTCTTCACCTTCTAGAGGTTTACCAAATGTTCCTCCATAATTGTGTCCATTAGCAGTACCTGATTGCATTAATCTTACTTTTAAATTTGTAATATTAAGACTCTTGTTTATGTTACCTTTACCATAAATATAGAATCCTTTTATGTTGTAACTACATGCGTTACTGGAGGTACATGAACCATATCTATCGTATCCAATTAATTGGTAATATTGTTCTATATATGTAAATACTTCTTCTGTATATTGTTTATATTTATCATCTGATTTAAACCAGAATTTATCAGGGAAGTATTTATGTTCCAAATTATATCTAAAGGTTTCTTCACTGTAATACTTTGTATCACTTTCTTTGTCATAATATAACATTTGCTCTACGATTTTTCTTATTTCACCTTTATTCATAGAGTTATAATTTAGTGTTTTATTATGAGTATTTAATACGTGGTATACTGCAACAATTTGTAGTGCGTCTACTGAAATACCTTTTTCAGAATATTCATCACGTACTTCTACTATTCTTTTATAGAAATCTTTTTGTTCTTGTGATGCTGCAGAATACTCTAAGTTACCAGTTGAAAATCCTGTTTCACTACTTATTCCTAATGCATCATCAAAGTTTGAAGATGCACCAGTGATTGCAGAAACGATTACAATAATTAAGAATAGAATTATGATAAAAGGTGCTGCAGCAGCTAAACCAATTTTTACTATTGTCTTAAATGCTGCACTTCCAAATATTTGAGAAGAAGCATCATCTCCACCTTTATCATCTTTATCTTTGTCTTTATCATTCTTCTTTTTTCCAAATGGATTGTTTTCTGCAAAACCACCCATAGAGTCGATACCTTTATCTCCTCCAGATAACGAAGAAGAGGAACCTCCTGGTGTTGAGCCTCCTCCCGCATTATTTAATCCTGCTTCGGCACCAGCGTTTGCTCCTGCGTTAGCTCCAGCAGTTGCACCGGCACCAGCACCGGCTCCTGCACCGGCTCCTGCTCCACCTGCTCCTCCAGCCATACTCATGGCTTTATCTGCTGCATCTAAAACACCTGCGTCGTCTAATTTTTTTGCGGCCTTACGAATAGCAGGGTTCTTTCCTAGGGCATCTGCTCCTTTATTAAGAATCTTATCTCCTGCTTTAGTTTTTGCTGCCATATCAACAGCCGCACCACCTTCAGGTCCTGCGGCATAAATTGCAGCTCCTTTAGCAACATCTTTGGTTAGCTTTTTAGTAGAGTCTTTTTCTGCTTCTTTTTTATCCTTCATCATTGAAGTAGCTGATTGATTATAATCTTGTTCTGAATTATTACCATTGCTTCTTGTACTTTGATATGAACCCATGTTATTCACCTACTTCTTGTTTATTCTAGAATCCTCCACCTGCACCGAAGGAATCTAGTTCATCTTTAGTTACTGCTACATTGATACGCATACGTCTGTTTCCACATACGAATAATGCTTCACCTTGTGAGTAACGTTTAATACTTTCTTTTTCACTTTCATTAAGGTCAATTAATAATGCTAAGTCTTCTGTTGCTTGTTTTCTTAATCCCATTACTAAGTAGTATGAAGCATTATCGAATATTGCTTTTCCTTGAGTAATTACTTGTGGATTAGAGAAATCACTAGGTTGTTGTGTAATTATAATTGTACCTGTGTTATATTTACGAGCACGTCTTTGTACTTGAGCTAAGAAATCTGCTCCTTGTACGTTACTATCTCCTAGTAATACGTGTGCTTCATCAACCATTAATACAGTATCTACACCTGAGTCTAGACATAGTCCCCAAGCATATTTTAATACGTTAAAGAATAATGCATTACGTACTGTAGAATCACTATTCATTAACTCTTTGATATTAAATACCATAAAATCTGAATCTTTTCTTAATGTTGTATGACCATCAAAGTAGAATTTTAATTCTCTTGTAATTGGTCTTACTTTTAATTCAAGTCTTTCAAGTATATCTCTTTCTTGAGTTTGATCTGTAAGAGATGTTAATCTACCTCTAATTGTTGCATATACATCGCTGAATGTTGGATAATCAGCAGATGTGAAATGAGTGAAATCAGAAGTATAATCAATACCAAATCTCTTATATGTATCTTGTACTATTTCACTGAACATATTTAATACATCTTCTTCAATTGTTGGATCATAGTATTTCATGAATCCTCTTAAGAATTGAAGTGTTCTAGTAATTACTGAATGTCCTAGTCCTTGAGCTATTTCTTCTTCATCAGCATCAATTACAATTTCAAGTGGGTTGATAAGACCAAATTCTCCACCTTTACCAATGTCTACTGTGTCTCCACCAAATGTATTAGTGATTTCACGGAATTCATCTTCAGGGTCAATAATAACTATTTGACAACCATTACGAATATGAGTTCTTAACATTAATTTTGCGGCAGTTGATTTACCTGAACCAGATGTACCTAAAATAATCATGTTAGCATTATTACGGTTATTTTCTTTTCTTATCTTATATAAGAATTGGTTAAATAAGATAACACCACCAGAGAAGTCTACACCTAATAATGTAGATAATCCTGGATCTTTAATACTATCAAAGATAAATGGATACATTGCAGCGATTGTTACTGATGGAATTGGGGTTCCAATTCTTTGCTCTATATCTTGAGATGGGAAAATTGGTACTATTGATTTTAATACTTTTTCTTGTTCAAAACGTAGAGACACTGCTCTTAATTCCATTGCATCTAAGTAGTTCTTAACATTAACTTTCTTTAATTCTAATTCTTCTTTAGTGTCAGCAGTAATCATAATGTGCATTTGGAAATCGAAGATTCTTGCTTGCGATCCTGCTAACATAGAAGTAAAGTATTCCAAACTTTCAGCATCTTGTCTGATTCTTTCACGTAACGTTTGGTCTCTTTCATTACGATATTTTTCTTTTAAATCAGCGATTTGCTTATTTAACATCTTTGACATTTCTTGGAATGGTACAGGGATGTGTTTTACAACAACTTTTATACCAGACATATTAGTTAAAGATGATAAATATCCTGGTGAAATATATTTAGGATAAGATACAACTGTCATAATAGTTGCATATTTATCACTAATAAAGAAATCACTTGGAGAGAAATGTAATCCTTTTGGTGCCAATTGGCTTCTAATACCTATACTCATTGTGGCATCACCGTCCCAAACTCTGTATTTTTTCCACCATTTAAGAAGTTTTCTAATACTACTCTTAAATCGTTATTTGAAACTTGTGCAGCATTTAATCCACATTGAGCTAAACCATTAATCATAAGTCTTACTCTCTTTTGAAGTAAATCTACATCTTTTGATTTAAATAAGAAATAATACTCAGTATCAACAATATTATTATTGATGAAACTTTGTCCTTTATTTATATCTTGCATTATTAGTTTTCGAATTGCTGGTGTTGGACTTTCGTTAAATAGTAATTGTAATTGAGACATGTATACAGAAATATCTACAGGTCTATCTGCAACTACTAACCAGAACTCGAAATCTAGCATATTATAGAAGTTTTTTAAACTTATTAATATATTTTCTTGATAATTAGGATCCAAGATAAATATATTTCTTGGAGTAACTTTTACACCAGTAACTTTTTCATTACTTGTGGTAATAAGCATTCCATTTTGAATTCCTTTTAGTGGTAACCAATCTTCAGTATATCCACTACTTACCTTTTTTGCCAACTTTATAACACCATCCTCTCCAACGGTAGGTTTGCCTACTCGTTATGAAATCATACAATTCCATGATTACAACTAACATATTATGATAGTATGGTATGGGCATTACTAAGAATGCACATACAATTCCTGGAGACAATACTAAGATTGTCTCTAGGGTTCCACTTACTGGCATAAATGCTAGAAGAGCGACTGTAACTAGAACACCACTTCCAAATAACGCTAGGTCAAATGGAGTAAATATTCCTAATATCAATTTACCAGTTTTTGTATTTGCTGGTATTAAATAATTACGCATTTTGTATCACACACCCTTCATAATTATTACTACTTACTATCAGTTCCAGAACCAGTTTTATATGATCCAGATCCAAAGCTGTCGTCCAATGTACCAGTGAAAGAACTAACATCTTTCTTATATGTGTAATCAATTTCTTTAACAGCTTTTCCATCAGCATCTTTAACAACATTTCCATCGTTGTCTTTTAATACTCTACCTGTAGCTTGAGCACTTTCAACTTTATATGGCGTTCTGTAAGTTTCTTCTCTTGTATCTATCATACGTGGAGCAACACCCAATTGAGCTCTTGCTTTATCCATTTTTTCGTATGTTTTGCTAGCTTTAGCAAATCTAGCTCCAACTCTTTCATTTCTGTCATAAGCTTCTTGATATTCTCGGTATGCAGCAGCTCTTTGTTCAGGAGTAGCATCTGCTCCAAGAGAACGAATTTTTTGTGCAGCATAGTCGAGAGCTTTCTTTGTCTTGAAACTTTCTTGTTCCCATTGATCTGCTTCATATTTTGCTTTTGCTACATCTTGAGCTCCTATACCATACTTAGCAGCTTGAGCTTCACGAGTTTGATAATTTAACTTGTCTAATTGGTGACCCATGATACCGCCTTTTGCATCTTTATCACCAGTTTTAATTTTCTCCATTAAATCTCTGTTTTGAGACCATGTAGCTCCAAGAGGAACGGCTTTTCCTGATACTTGACCATCTATTTCAGAATTAGTTCCGTTCATAGCTCCATAGGCGAATCCTTTTAGTCCTCCACCATTTAAAGCCATAGCTGAACCACCAAGAAGTGCTGATAGACCAATATTTGATAAGTGAGTTTTGATTCCTAAAGCATCAGTTATGAACTTAGGTGCCATCTTAGCAAACATTAATAATCCAATACAGATTACGATAAATGCAACTACACCTGTAATTCCACCTACACCCATAGATCCATTCATAATTAATCCGTTACGGATAATATCATCAATTAGGAATAATGCGAAATATACCATTGCTAAACGGATAAATAAATCTAAATATGTTGCAATTAATAGTTTTAACCAACTACCAAATGCACCATTTTTCTCTTGACCAGGTTCCATATAACTAATAATTGGAATTGGTGCAATTAAACGTAATACAGATAGTTTGATAGCACGAATTGCAATATCAATTGAGAATACTGCAAATAAAATTGTAAAGATTATTGCTACTATACCACCAACGATTGGCACGTATGCTAAAGCATAATAGTTAGTACCAAATACTAGGAATTTATTACCACATTCATCATTTAAGTGATCTAGGAATAAATCCGTTACCGTGGCATTATCATAATTATTATCTTTTACTATGTCTTCATCAGGACACATATATTCATCAGAGCCTTGCTCTTTATGATTTCGTTGTACAAATCCTTTTGCTATAGTTGAAATGAATTTATCTTTAATTCCAGGAAGTCCACTCGATATAACACTTCCATCTGATGCTCTTCTTGGTGCATCATTACCTAAAATTAATTGTCCTAAAACATCATTTTCTAGAATTCTTTTTTGTAATGAATATAATGTACCAAACATAATACCATTATTATTAACTTCTACTTGAAAACGATTTCTTGGATTTTGAATATTTAAAGGCATAACTAGTGATAACATAACCAAACTTGTTACAATTCTTGTAATCAATTGACTACTTCCTGATTGTTTATCATTTAAATAGTCTGGGTTAACCATTGATTTTAAAATCATAATAGTTAGCTTAAACACCATGAAAATTCCTAGAATTAATTGAATTCTAGAAATTAAATTGAACACTGTCTCTCCGGTAAATAATTCTGCATTAGCTACAGCGTAGAAAACTTCATACACCCAGCCTAATATTTCAAAGAATACCCAATCGATCCATCCTAGAATGGTACGAACTAAATCTAGTCCCCACCAAGCACCCCAAGTTTGAGCCATTCTTTCATCACCTCGTTATTTCTTTTATTTTAATCTAATACGCACACTGGTCCACCAGTAATTCCAAATACATCAAGTAATACTTCTACTAACGTAGGTACTACAAATAAGGCTATAGCTAAGACTAATCTTGTGATTAATCTCTTATAACATTTTTGCATTGTTTCATCATCGCCAGCAATAATAGCTTTTGTAAAATCAATTGCGCTCATTACTAGGATTATCATTGGTCCTAAAACCTTTAAATAATTAAAGATTTGTTTTACTAACCATGCTGTAGAATCTTCATCTGCAGGATCACCTAAAATTGTGTCAGTACATGATGCTCCTTGAGCTCCATCGTATGATAAAGATTTAGTTGCTTGTCCATCCTTTTCGCTTATATCATTTTTTGGACATGCATTTTTATTACTTGTTAATTTATATTCGTATTTGCCGTCTTTTTTAACGACGCATCTATATATATTATTGTATTGTGCATCATTAGTAAAGATATCTTTTGCAATATTTTTATCAATTGTTATATTATTATCCTTATTATAAGAGATTGCTTTGCTAATATCTTTGTAGTTTGCTCCATCAATACTCCATTCAATTGTTCCATCATTTAACATACGGAAGTATGGAACAAAGTAAGATGTTTTATTATATACTCCTACACTATTACCAATAATAGTTTTTGTAACTCCATTTGTTTCAGCATTGATTGTTTTACAAATTCCGTTACAATGATTTTGATCAATTGGATTTAACATAACCATATTATAATCATCATTTTCTTCTACAGTAATTGTTGGACATACTGTTCCATTACTAGAATTTGATGCACGTAAAAATTCATCTGATAAGTTATTACTTTGATACCAGATTTTTCCGTTAATAATATCTCCGTCTTTCCAATTTGTTTCTACTTTGTTACTATTTAATTTAAAAATTAGTTCTTGACTTTCTACCTTGTAAATACAAGTATTTTCTTCTTTTGCTTCTACTTTGAAAGGGCAAAATAAGCTTAGTGCTAATAATAAAGTAAATGTAAATATTTTGCTATTTTTCATAAGACCCACTCCAAATTACATTTTAACACATTAATTATAACATTAGAAAAAAAAAATAGCAATTGTGCTATTCTTTTTTTTTCTTATTATTTTTTTACTATTTAGCTGCGTTCCAGCAATTGCTCCAACTATTAGTATCACTATCAGATCCACCGTTTCCGATGATATCCATGATAACTGTTACTAATGTTACTACAAAGAAGATCAATGCAGCGTAGATACATCTCTTGATTAATCTGCTTTGTGCTGCTTTAATTTCTTTTTCATCACTAGCAATAACAGCTTTTCCTAAATCAATAATTCCGTAAATAATTAATACGATTGGAATTAAAATTTGAACGATAGGATATATACCTCTTCTGATTACTCTAACTAGTGGTAGTAATCCACGGCAACCATCGTCAATTTCACCAATTTGAATTAGTTTATCCATAATCTTATCTCTCCTTCGTTAAGAATATCATACCTTATATCAAAGTCTTTGTCAATTAATTTACTTCCTAAACAAACCAAAAATTCCACTTTGAGAACTACCTGAATTTGTATTAGAAATAATATTACATCTTTGCATAAAGTCTATGATAATTTCATTTCTTTTTCGATCATTTAAAGGTGGCATATTATATTTAATTTGTAGTCCTGATTCATACTCAAATTCTTGTACTTCTTTTTGAGTTAATAGACTCTTATTTAATACCACTTTTTTTCCTCTAAGCATAGCAATGATGGATTTATTTCTTTGCATTAAAGAATGTAATTTTATAATGCTTGGTTCTATTAAGTAGATTATGTCGTGACATATTCCACCTAAATCATGACCATTTAAGTCTACGAATATAATCTTTGCGTCTGACATTTTTCTAATAGTTTTAGCAAGATCATCTGCAGTTTCTGAAAACATTTGTTTATCATTGTATGCTAGAAAATCGCTTTTTTCTATTTCTATTGCGTAGACACCTTGTCCATACATTGATGATAATTCTTTCTTCATCATGTATACCAAACTTGTTGCACCTGCATTATCTGTGACATTTTGAACACCAATTACTAATACATTTCCAACATTTTGTTGTTGATTCATTTGTTGTTGAGGCGCTTGTTGTTGTACAGGTTGCGGCATTGGTTGTTGTACTGGCTGTTGTTGTGGTCTATCTAAATGCATACTAACCTTTTGGTAGAACACACCTTGTTGCGGTGGTTGTGTTGGCTGTGGCATTGGTTGTGCAGGTTGTTGTTCAAACATAGGAGCTTGGGTTGGTTGTGGTTCTTCTTGTGCTAATCTTTGAACCTCTTGCTCTCTTGAAGGCTCTAATGGTGGTGGTGGAACTACTTGCTCCATTTGTGTTGGAGGTACTTCCTCATATTGGCCACTATCAGTTGTTCCTTCACCCATTTTTTGAATATGTTCAACATCTTTATATGTGTTGGAATTATTAATTAGATAAATAACTCCTTCAATATTTGTTGTAAAGTTATAAATACCATATGTTATTAGACGAGATAAAAATCCAGATGTGCACAAGTCACTACCTTCTGGAAGGTAAAATATGACTTTATCTGGATTTAAGCCTTCTACTAGTTCTTTATATGTTTCAGGATTGTTATAATCCTTAAGAGCTGTTACATCTAATATCATCTTATTATAGAAAAAATCTTTAAATAATGCGATTAGTTCACTTGCTTGAAAGCTTCCAGTTATGCTTTTAATAATATCTACTTCGATATTTTGTAACTGATTTTGCTGTTCATTCAATACAAGCACATTCATAGTATCAGCCCCTTATTCTTTTACTATTTACTTTTAACACGAATAGCTTTTGTATCTCCTGTTATTTGGAATACATTTAAATTTGGTAATACATTACGGATAATAGGCATATCAATTTGGATTTGAGTTAATACTTTGTAATAGACTCTTCTATTACCTTCATCTTCTCCACCATTATTGTTTGAATACACTTGTTTATAGCACCATCCTCCTCCTGGTCCAGCAATCATTCCTTTTGCTTCACAGTTCATATCGAATGCTGTGCTATATCCTATATCAATCATGTATTGTTTAATTTGTTCTTCTACAGCTCGGTTATCAATATTACCTTCATATTCTTCAATTGTAGAGATGATCTTGTTCTTTACACGGAATGCTTTAGTATAATTCACGTTAAAAGCAAGATATCCAGATACGATTACTAAGAATACTACTATGATAACTAAGTTAACTACTCCACCTACTGCATCACGCATCTATATCACCAACTTTTTATTATTCTAGTCATTGTCTTCATTAATTCTACTTGTATTTTGTTTAATACAGTTTCCATTTGCGTCTCTCTTTTCACATGAAATAGAGTCCCATTGACTACCAATACTATTTTTGATACTTGGCCACATTAACCAGAAGAATCCGATTACTGCTGCGATGGCAATCATTGTAATAACTGTTAATTGTAATTCACCAGTTGCTGCTTTCATTGGCTTTCACATCCTTTCCTATCCTAAAAACATTATAACAAAATCATTTTTGTTTTACAAATATATTTTATGTTTGGAAAATCATTAACATTGAGATTAAGATAATCATCATAACTCCAATACCAGTAACTACCAACATAATCATGGTTTGTTGTTCCATATGATTTAATCTTTCTTTATATTTTGTTTCCCTTGCTTTATTTTGTAAAGTTGACACGGTTCTTGAAAACATCATTAATCGGTCTTGCTTCTTTTCTTGCGAACCAATTCCTAAACGATATAACAAACGCATCATTCTCATTGAATCTCTAACTGGATAAGTATTTGCAAATTCCATATATGGATCAATACTTGAATCACCAGCATTGATTCTATCAATCATTCTACGAAGTCCAGGTCTAAATATTTCTGGTGCATCTTGAATAGATTTACCTATTGCTACTGGAACTGTGTAGTGTTGAATTAAAATCTCTAACGATTTTAAGTAATATGGAAGCATAATATCAATTTCATGTAAGTGTGCTTTATAATTGTTTTTTAATTGCATATAAGGAATTTTAAAACATAAATAAGCAATTGCTACTGATAATACTAAATTCAAGAAGAATTGAGTATTAATGAAATCTAGTGAGCTTCCTCCACTCATTGAGAATGCTAATACGATGAAAAACATTATTAAGGCAAATGTAATTCTCTTAGAATATAATTGATCTGCATCTGCGTCTTCACCATATTTTGCATATACTAAGAATGTATAATCATCTTCTCTTATAATATCAAAGTATTTTTCATTATCTGCAAAGAATTTATCTTTATCGATTGTATTATTGTAGATAAGAATATACATGATAATTGCACCTATTAATAATATCTCCATTACTCAGCACCTACATTCTCATTATAATATTTTTCTCCTTTTAAAAGGAAATATGTATTAACAATCAAAACTCCGTGTAAGAGTACTTGAATAAATAATTTATCTAATAGAACAACATAAGTTTCTCTTCCTAACAAGTACTGTACTAACATAACCATCAGGTATAACATTATACCGAACTGTAAGAAGTTCTTGTGGAAGTTTTGTCTTTCAATACGGTCACGATATACACTTTCAATAAGCATATCGATATCTGTTTGCATGTTATCTAGAGAGTCTGCAGTATTTCTTGCACCTTCTTTAGTGATTTGTAAGAATAATTGATGCATGTTTTTAACTATATAATATGGATAATGTTGTGACATATACTCTAATGATTCATCAATTGTACCATTTTTATATGCCATATCTATCATATGGTTAACATCACTTAATACTGGATCTTCTAGAACTCCAGATGATCTAACACCTTCTAGAGATTTAACAAATGATTGTGTAGTAGCAAATTCCATAATAGTATTTGAAGTATATACTTGAATTTGCTCGAAGATAAATTCTGAATATACTTTATTACATCTTAGATATGCTAAGTATGGAACAAATGCTACTGAAATTAGCATGTATATAATACTAATAATTAAACTATAAAAATATAGATAGGTTACTACTCCAGCAAATCCTGCAATTAGGACTACTTGAATTGTATATTGTCTAACACTATATTCTTGTCCAAGTTCTTTTGTTTTTTCACGAACTACCTTGAAAGAATATGGAGCAAACTTATTGTACATTTCTTGTACTTGACCAGTAACATATTTTCCTACATTTTCACCTTTATAGTTACGATATAGATAAATACCGACAGCAAATACGATTATTATAAATAACTCTTCTATATACATATTATTTTGCCCCTTTCTAACTTTGTGGTAATGGTTGTGCCGGTTGTTGAACTACTGGTTGTACTGGCGCCTGTACCTGAGGTTGAACTGCAGGTTGTGCAGGAGCTGCTGGTGCAACCGGTGGTTTTGCAACTTGTGGTTGAGCCACAGTTGGTTGAACCGGTGTTTGTGGATGTACCGCTTGTTGTGCTGGTTGTGCCGGTTGTTGAAGTGGTACTGGTTTTGGAGGATTAACTGCAGATGTTGGAGGGGCTGCTTTAGCAGGTGCACTCTCTTTTTCTGATTCAGGTACTCCAAATTCTGTTACCGACATTTTTGTTGGTAAATTCTTTATAATATCTGATACATCGATATTTTGATTTTCGATATATTCAATTAAATGATCACTTGGTCGAATCATTTCTTCTTTACCCATTTGTTTACGGTAAATTGTATGTGCTACTGGTTCATTATTATCATCTACATAGAATTCAGTAACTTCATCAACTTCACGATGGAACTTACCATATTCTTTACTGTAGAATGCCTTAATGTGTACACCGATTTGTACGTAACGATAAATTGTATTTAAGAATTGGTTAACATCCAAATCTGTTTCCATTAAGGAATATAGACGATATGGGATAGCTGATGCCTTATCTGCATGGATTGTAGATAAGATATTGTGACCTGATGAAATAGAGTTACGTACAGCAGAAACAGCTTCTGCAGAACGAACTTCGGAAAGTAGAATCCACTTTGGATTCTGACGCATACAGGTAACTAATACATCAGAATAACTAGCTACGTTATTAGTTTTCATAGATACGATATCTCTTTGTGGGAAAATCTTATCTAAGTGCAACTCTAGAGTATCCTCTATCGTTATTATCTTTTCATTTACTCTTGTGTGAGAAGCTAAGTATTTAACAAACTCTGTTTTACCTGAACCAGTTTCACCGGCTACCATGATATTACAGTGTCCTTCTACACATTTAATTAAGAAATCATGAATATTTTCTGTGAAGTAATCTTCACTAATTAATTTATCTTTTTCTAGACGAATTTTTGCAGGAGTTTTACGGATAACTAACGCAATACCATTTGTTGCAATGGATTGATGTACGAAGTTCATACGTAACTCAGCACTTTCAGCATCTAGAAATGGTTTGGCATTGTTAAATGTTGTTCCCATAACGTTGGAACATTGGAATGCCAACTTTTCAACAAACTCTGGTGTTGCCCCTTCTACCTCTACTCTCATTGATCCTTGAGTAAGAGAACGAATCCATATTTGTCCTCCATTATCATATGAGATATCGGTGATATCATCATCCTCTAGTAATGGTTTAAAAGGTCCAAAGTCTAATTTATCAAATATACTACCATTCACTAACCATCACCCCTTTTACTTTTCTGTCCATACCGTTACATTATTAATCCATTCTTTCATAGTTTCACTAGATAAATCTATTTCTCCTGGATTATCTTTTAAACTTTCATTTGTTGGAACTGGAATTAATTTTGCACTATATGTTCTTAAGAATTCTGCTTTCTTTAGTAAGATGTAGTATTCTTCTGGTATAGCAAAGATAATCATTGCTGGTGTACCATTTTCTTTTCCATTTTCGAATACTGCATTACCATCAGCATCTCTAACTGCGATTACTTTTACGTTAGATAAGAATTTACCTAACATTACCTTTTCATCTGCATTTTCATCATTAGTTTGACCACTTGCAGAAACAGTTTCTACTTTCATATAGATATCTATGTAGTTTCCAGGATAAATTGAGTTACCATAAGTTGTTTCAGTTGTAACTGACATATTATATAGAACATATCCTTTTGGATAATCTAAGATAATATTTGCTGGTAATTCTTCTTTTAGAACTACTGTTCTTTCATAGAATAAACTTCCTTTTGGAATAATTGTATCTGCATTAGCATAATGGTCTACTACTTCACTTAAAGTAGTTAGGACATCTCTATCAATCATAGAAGGAGGAACCTCTGTGGTTCCTACCATTCTCTGAGTGATTTGCGTTCCTGCTAAAATGTTTTCTTTTGCATATGGTACTGTTATGGGGTTAATGGAATTCTTTAGTCGCATATTGTAACTAAATATAAGAATACCAATCGCTAATCCAAGACCCAAAATAGTAACGGATGTTTTATTAAATATAAATCGATTGAGTGATAAAATTAATTTCCCCATTATTTATTCTTCCCTTCTGCTTTATTTTCCAAATCTATTTGCTTGGATAGATACACAAGCTCTTTCTGATTCATTATCATTGTTACATCCAGGTGCTCCAACTTTACGTACAGCATCTTTTTCATTTAACATTTCGATTAATCCACTGTAGTAAGCATTAACACCACTGATAATTTCATATCTACCTTCAAAATCTGTGTAATTTCCACTATTTGATCTACCAGCCTTTTTACCATAATTTCTTATAGCTTTTAATGTATTTGGTGATAACTCAAATGAGTAATCTAGATATGGGTTATCATTTGGTTTAACATCGTCAGCTTTATCTTCTCCGTAAATACTTACACCTCTTGATTGGATATCTCCTAATACCTTAGTTGGATTATTTACGTAGTTTGTATTGATTGGAACGATTTGCCCCTTATCATTCTTATTAGTTTTAGCGATTACTTCTGCACCTTCAGACCAGTTGAATCCTGTAATTCTGCTTGGACTCTTAACGTCTGCAGATGATTCTTGTTCAGTAGTTGGGAATAAGTCATCCTTAGTTACTGTACGAATTACGTAATCATCATTCTTATTTGTTGGATAACAGTTAGAAACTGTTGAGTTATTTTCACCTTTAATCTTAGTTGTCTTGTATTCTGCAAGTGAGTAGAAACAACGTACATTGAAGTCCCATCCAAAATATCCAAAGTCTGTAATATCTGCTTTGATATTATATGTATCTGGAGCATTTTGAAGTGTTGTTGATTTACCTTCAATCATATCGTATGTAGTATAGTCTACACATAAGTTTCTTACAACTTCTTGTCTAGCAGACTTAGCAGATAAGCCACCAGATTGTTGTGAAATGTAATATCTCCAGTAATCTGTATTAACTGGTTTTGCATTTAATGGGATGAAGAATTGATTATCAACATAATGCCATCCTTCTCCTGCATTCTTAGTAGTGAATGAAATTTCACCAGATTTATTATTTACCCAAGTACCTGGGAATGAGATTTCAGCTAAGTAGTTATTTCTCTTTGCTGTATCAGCATAACATCCATCGAAGCATGTTACTACTGAGTTAACACCATTTTCATTCTTCTTAGTATCTGCTGTTGATAAAGATCTTAAGCAAGATTTTTCATTAGAATTACTATTTCCACCTGGGAATTTTAATGTTCTTGGATTGTTTTCACCTTCTGCTGTATATTGAGCTTCCATACTATATGATGAAGTCTTTGTAGTACATACAGCTGCAGCTTGACAATCTTTAACTGCTGTATTGTATCTTTCTAGGTTAGCGATATAATCAGCTTCCATTTTCTTTTGATCTAGGTAAGTATCTGCTGGACAGTTGATGTGTGAACAATCAGAAGCACAATTATCTTCAAACTTAGATGTAGATAATTTCTTGAATCCTTCACCGAAGAAGTAGAATCTACCACCATTACGTTTATCTTCCCATGCTTGAATTTCATTGTGATCACAATACCATCTAGCATAACCATATCCATTGTCTACCCAACGGATTCTTCCATCAGCATAACGGTCATAGTAACCAGCTGCTGAACATAATTGATCTTGAGATACTTTAACTTGTTTTACACTTCCTGTAGTAGTATTTGTAGTTTGTTTAGTTCCAGTTGTTCCATATACTTTGTTGTAGCAAGATTTACTACATTTTTGAGTATATTTTCCACCATCACATTCTTTAACACAAGCATCATAATCATCATTTGGACCACCTTGAGTAAGTCTTACATTATTTCTGTGTACACATACTGGTTGTGGTTGACAGATACCTGGCATTTGTGGAGCATCTACTTGAACGTTTGCTTCACAACGAACTCTTGAAGTTAATTTAACTTGATATTGAATTGCGAATCCTGCAACAGCTGCTTCAGGAGCACCGTATTCTACATCAACTGCTTCATAACAAGTTCTTGTACATACTTTCTTAGCTACTGATTCACTTCTGTGGAATTCATCGTAGTTATAAACATATTTTACTGTTACGTCTTTTACTTCTTTACCGAAGTATGATTTAGTATTTGATTGATCATAAATATAATCTCCAGCTTCGTTCTTTTGACGAACTGAATCATATTTACAACTTAATGTTGGTTTAGAGTTTGCTGCATTTGCTGTAGAATTTTCATCATAGTAATGACCTTGTGCTTTAGCTCTTGCAACACTCTTATTGTATCCATCTAGGAAAGCACTTGTTTCTAGTTTTCCAAGTTCATTTCTTTGAATCTTAGAAATGTTATATGCTTCCATTACATATTTGATAGCTTGTTCAACTTTTGAATCTTCATAAACTACTAATGTTTTTTCTTCGAAACAGTATGAGAATAAATCTCTATAGTTTCCATTAGCACCTTCAGCATCCCAAATAGCTGCTAAGTTACCATATTTACCATTATAATTTTCACCATTACGCATTACTTTACAAATTGTATTGTATTGTGGGTTAGTCTTTTCTTTTGGTCTATTCTTAGAAATATCAATTATTTCTACATAGATATTATCTTCGAATGTAGCTTTATTTTTATTATTTGAAGCACCGAATGCTGTATAAGACATACACTTATCATCTGTTTCACCATTTGCAACTTTTAATTGAAGTATTTTTCCTTCGTGAGCTGCATCTGCATTAACACTGATATATGTACTATCTTTAGTAATCTTTCTTCCAATGATATTTTTATCTGCTAATGATGAAGCATTTGCATCAGTAACAACAAAATGTCCATCATTCTCGTCAAAATATCCTTCTGAATAACCAGTAATTATTAATGTCTTTTTATTAGTTGTATATAATTTTAAGTTACCTCTTGATTGATTTTTATTTAAGTCGTATTGAATATCTACGTTATATTCATTTCTTATAGCTTCATAATTACATGTTTTCTTGTAATTTTTTCCATCATCTGGAATAGCCATTCCATTCTTAATTGAATTTGTTGTATATACTTGGAATGTTCCACCTTTTTGGAATAATAAGTAAGGAGTATCTCCAATAAAATCGATTCCTTCTAGTTCTTTCCAATCACCTAATGCTGCATTTGATCCAGCTTTGTTATAGAACATTTTACTCTTTTCACCAGTAACAACATTAAATGTGTAGATAATTGCATCGTTTGTAGCTGCACTATATCCATTTGCACTATAAACTGATTTCATCTTATCTTCACTAACATAGTTTGTTAAGTAAATATAATTATTGTAATAACCTAAGTCTTGATTAATTCTATAAGCATTTCCATCAACGTTATATGATTCTACATTGATACTTGATTGCTTAACAAGATCTTTGCTATATCTAATGATATAATTACCTTTCTTTGGTGCTAAATAGTACATCTTATGGTCTTTATCATAAGTGATACTATTGTATTCATCATCACCAGTTCCAATCTCTTTTATCTTTTGAAAATTGTCTGCATTATAGACAACTAGTTTTTTGTGAGCTCCATCAGCTACTACTAAAACGTTATTGTCTTCGTTATAAGCAATACCATTTCCGTGACCGCATGAGTCAACTGTATATTGTCCTACGAATGCATGTGTATTTTTGTCCATTACGTAGAAAATGTTTTTGGCATTTTCGTTGTTAGTATTTGTCATAACAAAAACGAAGTGATTTCTTGTAATTGCCATACTTTGTACGGAAGTAATTTCATTATTCACTTTAGTTCCTAATGTTAATCCATTTACTCTTTCTAACTGCATTTCTAAGTTAGCACTACTTGCTGCATTAACGTTTAATACTCCAAAAATACTAAAAAGTATTGTTATTAATGCCATTCCTAAAATTTGTTTGTTTTTTCTCATAATAACTACTCCTTATTATATACAATTAGTATATCATTAATAGAAAGTAAATAAAAGTAAAAAAAAGAAACTTTTTTAAGTTTCTTCTTTTTATGGTTCTTGCCAAATTGTAACTTTATTGATCCAAGTTTTTAAAGTCTCTCCAGATTTCTCATCTAATGCTAGTTTTCCAGGTTTATCCTTTAAACTTTCGTTAGTTGGAACTGGGATTAATGTTGAATCATAAGAACTTAAGTATTCTGCTTTCTTTAGTAAGATGTATTGTTCTTCTGGTATTGCAAATACGATCATAGATGGAATCTTACGATCATCTAGGTCGGCAAATACTGGTTGACCATCAGCATCTTTTACTGCAAGAATTTCTACATTTTTTAATAATCTACCAAGCATAACCTTATTAGCATCTTCTGTCATGAATTCAGATGATACACGGTTTACTGCTTTTAGATAGATGTCAATATAGTTTCCTGGATACATTGAATTACCATATGTTGTTTGTGTATTTACAGACATGTTATAAAGTACATATCCAGATGGATATTGTAGAATTACATTGGTTGGAACTTGTTCTTTTTCTACTACAACGGATTTGTAAAATAAACTTCCTGCAGGTATTACTGTATTAATACTTGAATACTTGTAAACAACCTCGTTTAAGTTTTTAATTACTTCTCCTTTTAACATAGAAGGGGGAACATCTTTTAGACCTACCATTTCGTCTGTAATTTGAGTTCCAGGAGGAATTTGACTTCTAGCATAAGGAACAGAAACAGGTGAAATTGCTTGGTGTACTCTGAATGTATATCCAAAGTACAATAGGAATATCATTAGTACAACACCAACTACTGTTACTGTATTCTTATTTGATGTAATTTTCTTTAATTGATTACTTAACTCTCCCATTTTATTCTCCCCTTTTATTTGTTTATATCACTACTTTTAACAATTCCTTTTCCTACATCACTGTTTGGATCTTGTAATTCAATTTCAGCTTGTGGATTACTGATGTAGTCTGTTTCAACGATAGCATCATAGCTAGTAGAAATGTTAGCTTGTTGATCATTGAAACTTAATACTGTGTATGAATCTACTTTTACACTTACTTTTGGTGGAACTTCATTGATATCGTAGAATTTAACACTATATGAACGAGTGTTATCTACACTATCAGCGAATCGACGAAGGAAGCTCTCAACGAACTTCTCTTTGTCCATTCTAATTAATAAGTTTAATCTGTAATATTCTACATCGATAGCATCTTGCATAGCTGCTTCTGTAGTTTCTCTTACTAGATAATAATCTAGTTCTCCACCTGTTTCGTAGTTACTAATAACATTGATTAGTAATAATGACATTAATGCTAAAATAATGATTCCTACTGTTAACATCGCTTTGTTCATAAACTTTTACCTCCTCTAATTTTTCTTATTCTTACATGTCTCATAGTTGTTACATCCTAGAACGCCTAACTTCTTAGCAGAATCTGCAATTGAATTGCTTGAAGTTGTGTTTCCACGGAATAATGGACTCTTGTAGACATATACTTTAGATTCTTGATCATAATTATCTTTGGTTACTTTTCCTAACCAGTCAGTATAGTTACCTTTATTATTCTTTATCTTCTTCAAGTCACTTGGAGTTAAGTAGAATTCATAATCTAAGTGATCCTTACCATTATAAATCTTATTTCCATTTGCTTGAATCTTACCAATAATTAATTCAGGGTTATTAGCATAGTATTCATTCTTGTCAGCAGTTATTTCTGCAGCTGCAGACCAGTTGAATCCTTGAACTCTTCCTGTTGCAGATTTATCAACATCTGTAACAGTTGAATCTCCATCCTTTTTATCGCTTGGGAATAAATCGTCATTAACTACTGTTCTAATTGTATATCCAGATGGTGGTGTTTCACACTTGTCTGGAGATGAAGTCTTTCTATCACTTCCATCACTTAATGCGTAGAAGCATTGGATATTGATTTTCCATCCGAAGTAACCAAATCCTGTTTCATCATCAAGTTTATCATAAGTTTGTGCTTTAATGTTATATACGTCTGGAGCAAATGAATCATCAAACTTATCTAAGTTATTGTAGTTAGTACAGATTGATGAGTAGTCGTCTCCTTTGTAGGAACCAGACTTATCTTTTTGTTCTTGAGATAATGTTTTTTGTGCTATGTACCAGTTGTACCAATTAACATTTACGTTCTTAGAATCTAATGGTAAACAGAATTTATTCTTAATGTTATGCCATCCTAGATCTGTAATTTCTTTGAATGAGATTTCACCAGTCTTATTGTTAATCCAAATTCCTGGGAATGACCATTCTGTCATATACCAATTATTTTCATTAGTATCTTTATAACATCCATTGTAATCAAGGATTGTTGTATGTTGATTTAAACCATTTTGAACTTGACCTTCGCCAGTTAATGATTTTAATGCTTCTTTCTTAGTACTTAATGGGAATTCTAATACTTGTTTTCCTTTTCCATTTTCGTACTCTGCAGAAATCTTGAATACTCCTGTCTTAGAAGTACATGTAGCAGCTGCTTGGCATTGTTGAATTGCTGTATTGTATCTTTGAATATTTTCAGCATAATCAGATGCAACTGTTTCCTCATTTAAGTAAGTATAATTGCTACATCCAATATGACTACAGATACCATTACATTCATTCTTAGTACCAGCATATTTTCTCTTAAATCCGTTAGAGTCGAATCCGAATGCTCCTCTATCATCTCTTAGAGTTCTTTCATATTCATGATCCCAATACCATTGTGCGTATCCGCCACCTTGCCATGAGATAACTCCTTCAGGACTTCTTGTATATCCTTTACCAGAAGTATTTGCTAATCTTCCGATAATTGCAGAAGCTGTATTAGCTACGCCTTTCTTTCCAGTTTGTCCATATACTTTGTTGTAGCAAGATTTACTACATTTTTGTGTATATTTTCCACCATCACATGATTTAATACATGCATCATATTCATCATTAGGTCCACCTTGTGTATTCTCAAATCCATTTGAGTGGATACAATATGGAACTGGTTGACAAATTTCTTTAGGTGTTGGTGGTTGAACATTTACTTCACTCTTACATTTAACTCTTGAAGTAACTTTTACTTGATATTCAATACAGAAACCAGCGATTGTTGCTTGTGGTGGTCCGTATTCTACATCAAGAGCTTCTTCACAAGTTCTTGTACAAACATTTTTAACTTCTTCTGTTTGTGTAAATCCACCTTCATAATTATACTTATAAGTTACTGAACTAGTTGTAACTTCTTTAGCATAGAATGAAGTTTTATTAACATATTGATATTCTGTTAATTCATCTTTGAATGATTTGATCTTTTTGTAATCACAACTTAGTGTTTCATCAACACGAATTGTTTTGTTCCCTTTTACTTCGTATTGTTTTTTAGCATTTGCAACACTTGCATTAAATGCTTTTTCGAAGTCTTGTGAAACTGGTTGTTGGTATGAAGCTAAGTTTAAGATGTAATAACTATGTAATGCTGTATTTACCATAGACTTAACTTGTGAGTCTGTGTAGTTATATTGAACTGATGGTGAATAACAATATCCAGCAACTTTCTTATAATATTCAGTTCCTTCAGCACGATACATTGCGAAGTATTCATCTGAAATTGATTTGCTTGAATTATCACCTGTTCTTAATACATAACATGGTCCTTTGTTGTAGTTTGTATTATCTACATTCTTAGGAGATGTTGCTGTATAGTTTAATAATTCTACATAAATATAACCAGTATATGGTGTGCTATTCTCTTTTTGATTTGCAGGTAATTCTTCATAATCTTCTCTAGATAAGCACTTACCATCTTTTTTCTTTAATTCGATTGTTACACGAATTGTTCTTCCATCTTCTCCAGCATAATCATTAACATAGAATGATAATGGTTTCTTTGAAGTTAATTCTTTACCTTCAATTTCATTTAGTGGAGTTTTAACATTTAGAACTGATGGATAAGCTTGGAAGTTTGTTTTTACATCGTTTTCTTGATTGTAAATACCTTCTTCAACTTTTAGTACTCTAAATGTTCCATTTGCTACTGTTAAAGTAACTTTTCCTGATTTGTCATCACTATATCTATAAGCCATGACATAGTGTTTATTAATATCATTTGCACTACCATCGGTAATACAATCTTTATATTCTTTTGCTTTTGTTGCGTATGGACTAAGTAGAACTATTGCTAGAAGTAACGCAACAAATGAGAATTTCTTATTATGCTTCATTTGTTACGTCAGCCTCCTTCATTTTTTCTTCTATCTCTTTGTATTTGTCGTTCTTAGTTACTTTGTAATTTATTGTACTTTCACCATCTCTTACTTGACGAGCGATTACTTGGAAGTTTCTTGCGTTATTTCCAAACATTCTTGTACATGTTGATAAAGTAATTAAGTTATCTTTTTCGTTTACATCTACATCGAAATCAAATACTGATTCTTTTAAAGATTTTTCAATTGTTTCTTTAACGTCCTCATCCTTATATAGATCTCCGTTTAATGATGATGCTTCAGATGCATCTGGGAATGTAACTGCAAAGATCTTAAATAGATAATCTTTGTCTCCTACTGTGAATTGAACATATTTGTTTTCTTTTACGAAATCATAATGTGCAAAACTTAGTAGTTGTTCGAAACGAACATGACTTGGATCTGCAACTAATGGATTACTTGATAGGTTCATAATATTATGCCCCATTACATAATTCATTCTGTTTACTCGATCCATATTACCGTTTTCCCATAAGTATTGGATATTTCCATCGTTATAACGAATTTCATCTCCATTCTTTAGGATTGGGTAATCAATGTTAGTACCTTCTACCATTAACCAACCTGACACGTCTAAGTCATCATGTTTTACTTGGTACTCCTTCATTCTTTCCACTCTTGAGTCAATCTTGTATCCACTATTCCAATTTAGAATTTTGATTACTCCTACGCATACTAGTGCGCACATTAGGGATGCTACTAATATTACGACTGCTGTCTTATTTGGTAGTGTCTTTTCTTTTTCTTTCTTCTTCATTTTCTCACCTACTTATCTATTATATAAGGATCTGACTCTGTTCCTTTTCCACTTACAATAATACATGATTTATTTAAGTATCCTACTGGTCTAACACCGAATGTGATGTATGGACTCATTTCTCCATATAGGACAACTCCTATATCAGATACTCCATATTTTAGTGAACTGTTCTGAGATGAATTAATCAACCAGTATGAACGTACTGCATAATTTAAACTTGATGCACTCCACATTTCATACATGTTTGGTGCTGAAACCTTAGCTTCGTATTTCTCAGTTTTGATTTCTTTACCATATTTAACATCTGATTTGTAGATTGGTACTTCTATTTGATGTTTTACGAAGTACTTAGTATTGATATATTCACTTGCTCTATTATTAATCTTATAACCAACATTATCTTTCTTCTTTGGATTATAAGTTTTATCATCACTATCTCCATAGTTGATAATTAGATATTCGTTAATGGAATGTAAGCTTGATTCCATTATTACTTTTGTTGTGCCATCAGATTGACCATCAACAATTCTCCATATGCTACTACCTATCTTTAAGTATTCACCACTTTGTCTTGTTGATACTTTATCATCAGCTTTTGCTGATTCGAAATCTCCGATGTCGTATGGATCATCTTTTGTTCCATCTCCACCTTGAATCATTATATCTCCTTTAATTGTTAGGACTGGTCTTACTCCGAAGTTATATTTATCATCAAATGCCATGTAATCTTTTCCTAACTCTTCATTGTAGAAGATATCTCTTGTTAAATAACTCTTTTTATCACTTGCTTTATCAGAAGTCCAAGACATTGTTTTTGTCTTCATAAAGTTTTCATATTGTTCTTCTGCAGCTTTATTAATATCTACTACTGAAGGAATATATACTTCTCTAGGTTTTGTATAACTACTACATTGAGTAGTATTCGTATCGCTTTCTTTTAATGTCATTTGGCAATACTTTGTTTTTACAACTAACTTCTTAGATTCTTTGTTAATGTGATCATAATAGTATTTTAACCATTCATCTAATCCATCGTGGTTAACATTTGCTACATCTTTATCAGCTACTATTTTTATATTGTCTCCTTCAAGACCAATAATTCTAAATAGCATTCCTGAGAAGTAAATGTAGTTATTAGGATCTTGTCCAGTATATACGCCATTTTTCTTAGTTGCTTTTTTAACTGTACTGTTTAGTTTTTGAACAACGTTTACTGTTCTTTTAACTTCACTTCTATTTTTTAAATTATCAAATGCAATATATGATAACTTATATGTTCCAATTTTATTTGTGTTTACGGTTCCTTTTACTACAACTTCTTTTGTATCTAAGTTACCATCTTGATTATCTCTAACGCTTTTTACTCCAGGATCTTTAAATTCTTCTCCAAGAGCTACTGTTAATTCATCATCACCATTAAGTTTAATCTTTGGTCCTTTATGGTCTATTGTTGATGATAACAATCCACATTTTAAATATGTGTAGTATTTGTATTCACCATTTACTCTTCTTACTTTTACCCAACTATCGGTTACGCTACAAGTTTCTTTTGAGAATAATCGATATGGTACATAGTAATCTTCACCAACGTACCCTTTTTCATAAAGTTTTTGGAGTGATACATCTGCAAGTCTTTCACCAGTTGGTAGTTCTTGCATATTTGTTTCGTAATATTTCTTTGCTGCCTCCGTAAACTTACTTTCATTCTTTTTAAATGTTAAGTATGGAGATAATAAGAAGACCCATACTACTACGACTACAATGAATGTTATGAAGCTAGTTTTTAACTTACGATTCAAATTCTTGTCGTCACTTAATGCCTTTCCTTCAGGTGCTGGTTCTTGTGCTCGTTGTGATGGAGTTGGCTCATTTGGTTGAATCTGTTCCATCGGTTTAGTATTGTCTAATTGTTCTAAGATTTCTTCATTCTTTTCTTCCATATTTTTACCCTCTCATCTTTTACTGAACCATACTACCCTATTTTTTATATTATCTATAGATAATTTTATCATAGATTGACTAAAAGTCAATGAAACCAAAGGCTATTTTTCTATAAAAATGGAAAAAAGACTTTATTCAAGTCTTTATAGTTTATCCCATACTGTAACTGTATTAACCCAATCCTTTAGGGCTTTGTTACTTAACTTTTGAACTCCTGGTTCATTTTTCAAACTTTCGTTAGTTGGAACAGGAATTAATTCAGAGTTATATGTTCTTAAATATTCAATCTTCTTTAATAAAACATAAGTCTCTTCTGGTACTGCAAAGATAACCATTGCAGGTGTTCTTGTTTCATTTAAGTTTTGGAAAACCGCTCTACCTGTAGAATCTTTTACTGCAATTACTTCAACGTTTTCTACAAATTTTCCTAGAATTACTTTTCTTACACCTTTTTCAGTTCCTTTTAAGTCAACTGCTTGTGCTTTCATATAAATGTCGATATAGTTTCCTGGATAGATAGAGTTACCATAAGTAGATTCAGTATTAACTGACATATTATATAATACGTATCCATCTGGATAATCTAAAATAATGTTTTGTGGTAATTCTTCTTTTTCTACTACATTACGATGACAGAATAAGCTTCCTTCTGGAATGAATGTATCTGCATTAGAATATTTACCTACTACATCAGACATGTTTCTAATTGTATTTTCATCTACCATAGAAGGAGGTACTGTTGCTGTTCCTACCATAGCATTTGTAATTAAAACTCCTGATTCAATATCCTTTTTAGCATATGGTACAGTTATTGGATTAATCGCACTTCCTACTCTGTTTTTATAGAATAAGAATAAAATCATGATTAATACTACTAGTGCTAATAAGGTTACTAAATTTTTTCCTGAGATTAACTTTTTCATATTTACTATCTCCTTACTATATTAATTATTATATACGATAATTAGAATATTTTATAGACATATTTTTTATTTCTTATTACGAAATTGAATGCGAAGCTTTGTGCTTGATTTACTTCTGCTGGTACTTTTACATATAAGTACTTACCATAATATGTTCTTGGAATTGGTACTTCTAGTTTAATTTCTTTCTTATTACCATCTTGATCAAAATATGTTATTCTTCCATAGTCTTCAGCAAATTCTTTTAAGTCTTTTCCTTCAAATGTATCAGAACTAAATAATAACTTCATAATGAAATATCCATCTGGTGCTCTATAAGTTGCTTTACTATTACTACAATTGATTGTTGAACAAATATTATATACATATTCAGTTTCAGGAAGAATGTCATATTCATCAAATGAAATTTCTTCTTCTTGAGACTTGATTGTAAAGTTCATTGTTTCTCCTAATTCTTTTGTTCCACAATCTTGAATCTTTGAATAATCTTTTAATTTTAATTTAATCTTTCTTAAGAATTCAGACTCTCCTTCGAACTCTTGGTAATACAATACGAAACGATCTTTCTTTAAAGTATTATCTACTTTATAAACCATAATCATTGTAATTGATTCATCACCACGAAGAGTTACACTATCGTGAGTCTTTCCTAAGTCTTTGAATTCAGTTCCATATAATCTTTCTGTTGTTGTATAGTTACGTATTCCATTCATAATATGGTATCTATCCAAACCTAATGTTCTTGTCTTTGAATATAAGTTTTTAATAGTTAAATCAATAATTACAAAGCTACTCTTTTTAGATATTTGAGTACCATTATATGATTTATCAGAATAGTAACTATTGTTTATTGTTACTTCATAACCATTTATTGTGAATGCAGATCCTTCTTTGTAGGCACGGTGATTAATAATATATTTTGCTGAATTAAAACCTACTATTAGGATTACTGCGGTAATAATGATATTACATATAAATTTATGTTCTTGATAGATATAGTTTAAGTTACGTTTAAATTTACGATAATTTCTTTTAATAGCATCTCTATCTACATTAATATTAATTTCTAATTCTTCTCTATCTCTTGCTTCTAATTCAAGATATTCTTCATCAAACTTGAAATTAAATTTATTTAAGTCGATACCGAAGATTCGTA
Organism: uncultured Bacillota bacterium; assembly: GCA_946407495.1. Lineage (GTDB taxonomy): Bacteria > Bacillota_I > Bacilli_A > RF39 > UBA660 > RUG14891. The sequence continues at coordinate 57,482 of CAMJOB010000002.1, forward strand.
TAAAGAAAATTACAAATGTACCAAATTGAGTTAATTGAGATACAAATAATAAATCTCTCCACATTCTTAATGTAGTAGTTGATTGAATACCTGTATAACTATTGAAATAGTTTTTACTAATTGTAAATGCAAAGAAGATAATAATATATTGAACTACTGGAACTAAATATAGTTTCCATGGTTTTTCTTTTCTTCTTAATAATCGAATTATTATTGCACAAGAAACAATAAGTACAAGTAAGGCTATTGTACCTAATGGAGTTACATAGTTATTAATTGATTCTGACATATAGTCATATGAAGCCGTTTGAATAAATTCTCTTAAAAAAGAATAAGTTTGATTTGTTTTGGCATAAATATATATCGCTAATACTAGTAATAATATATGAATCTTTTTAAAGTTTTTGATTAAAAAGGCATATGGCTTTCTGATAATCATATATTATGCACCCCTATCTTTCTATTCTATTTAAGTATACATTATTTTTTTGCAAAAAAAAAGATAATTATTTCTAATTATCTTATCTTTATTTAATTTCTACGATTTCGATTTCGTATGAACCATTTGGGCTTTCTACTGTAACGATATCTCCAACTTTGTGATCAAATAATGCTTTAGCAATTGGACTTTCGTTTGAGATTCTGCTTTCAAATGGATCAGCTTCTTGTGAACCAACGATTTTGTATTCTTCTACTTCATCGTCATCTTCATCTACGTATTTAATAGCTACTGTATTACCAATACCTACTTTATCCTTAGATACTTCACTGATGATAGAAACATTTTCTAACATCTTCTCTAATTGTTTAATTCTTCCTTCGATTTGAGCTTGTTCATTACGAGCTGCATCATATTCTGCATTCTCTGATAAATCTCCTAATGCTCTTGCTTCTTTAATAGCAATAATATTTTCAGGACGTCTAACGTTGATTAAATTATCAAGCTCTTTCTTTAAATCTTCTAACCCTTCTTGAGTTAAATATACTGTATTTTTATTTCCCATAATTATCACCTCTGTAAATGATATTCTTTTCTATTTTTTTCTATTGGTCTTCCGACCAACTTGCAAAAGTATATCATATTTTTTTCTATTTATCAAGTCTATTGTTTATTAGATTTTTCTGTATTAACATACTTGAATTTAAATGTCTTTTCTCTTTCAATATTATCCATAATTTGTTGTAAATCATTCTTACTAAAGAAGTTAGTATTTACGATAGAATATGGATTTTCTGTTTTCTCAAAATATTCTTTTTTATCTTTTGAAAAACCAGTTAAAGCATTTTCATAATGCTTGAAATTCTTTAAATCTTCTTCGTTTTTATTACGGAAATCGATTTTATTAATTTCATTTAATTTTTTTCTTGTTTCAATGTACTTAAAGAATGAATAAGCAGTTGCTCCTAAAGCTACTGTACCTAAACCAATAGCTAGTTCTGGACCAGTTCCTTGGAATGGATAAATACCTTGAGCTGTAGTTACTCCTATGTATCCTGTAATAGCTGCACATGCAATTGTCTTTAGGCAGAAACCATGATTTTTCTTTTCGATTTCTTTTTTACGAGAGATTCCTAAATCAACTTGTTTTTCTTGTACATCCATTAATTGTTTTAAACTTTCTTTATCAGTACTTACATTATAAAAAGTAGTTCCATCTGCAAATTTAACTTTGTAATATTCAGTACCATTCTTTTTACATTTTTTTATATTTTTAATATATGTTTTCTTTTCTTCTTTTTTCTTTGTATAATCTTGCATTTAATATTCCTCCTACCCTCGCTTGCAAGAAGTAAATTATACCACAATTTACTAATTTTTGCAAGTCTCGATCTCTTTTAGCAAGTAGTCATCTGTCATACCAGCAATGTAGTCTATTACCATTCTGGGGTCCTTTGTATTTTCTAAGTATTCTTTTGATTGTTTATTTAAGAATACTTTGTATATTTCACTATCTGTATTTTTATTTTTTATATCATTATAGTATTGATAGAATACTTTATTTATTCCATCTTTAAAGAATTGTCTTTCTTCATTTGTATAAGCATAATTATAGATATGTTTATAGTTAAAGTTCTTTAATGATTGAATAGCTAAATATACTTCTTCACTCATTTTAATATATGGTTTATCCATACTGTTTTCTATTATATCCATAATAATTGTATTTACTATTTCTTTATTAGTAGATCCAATTACTTCTGTTATTTCTTTTGGTAATTCTTCTCTTTTGATTTTACCAAGACGAATGGCATCTTCTATATCTCTACCAATATAACCAATAATATCGCTTATTCTTACGACACAACCTTCTAGAGTCATTGGTGAATAAGTTTTAGATTTATTTAAATCAATATATGCTTCTTCATATTCACGCATTACTTCTTCTTTTGTTTTTTTCATTGGTTGGTAGATTGGAGATAACACTTCTCCATTATGGCATAGAATACCATCTAGTACTTGAACACTAATATTAAGGCCTTTACCATCATTTTCTACATAAACGTAGTGTCTTACACCTTGAACGTTATGGGCAAAGTATTCTCCTAGTTCTTTTCTAGAAATTTCATCTAGTATTGCTTCTCCAGTGTGTCCTAGAGGAGTATGTCCTATATCATGACCTAAGGCAATTGCTTCTATTAAATCTTCATTTAGATTAAGTGCTCTACCTATAGTTCTTGCAATTTTACTTACTAGTTGAACATGAATCATTCTTCTTGAGATATGGTCATTTTCTTTAAATGAATATACTTGTGTTTTATCTTGATATCTTGCATATGATGCTGAATGAATCATCCGATCTATATCATGAAAGAATGCTGGACGAATGTCGTCGTCATCTTCTTTTAGACGGATTGCAGCATTACTTGAAGTTGCATATTTACTTAAGTATGCTTCTTTATTTAAAAAGTTTTTCTTTACTCTTTCAATATCCATATTACTTCGCCTTCTTTATTAATCTCATCATTGAGTATTGTGGTAATTCTTGATCCATCTTTAGTTTTAGAACTTGTTCTGGATGTCTTGCAACATCTAATTCGTTCATATCTTCATCATATATTTGACCAATAGTATAACTAATTACTTCTTTATCTGGAGTAAAGATTTCCACTTCATCTCCTGGTTCAAAGTAATTTCTTTCTACCATTATGAAACATTTATTTTCTTTATCATAACCAGTTATTAATCCTAAATAATCTTGATTAGATAATTCTTGTCTACCAGTATAGTATTGATCAGTCCAGTCTGCTTCGTGATCAAAGAAATGTGTTGATACTTCTCTATTAGCTACTCTACTTAATCTATATTCTAGTTTTTCCATTATTTCCGGAGTTAGAGTATTATCATTAATTCTATCAATGATTTCTCTGTATGTACCAATTACTGTTGCTAAGTAATATAGAGAACGCATTCTTCCTTCTACTTTAAGAGACTTAATACCAATATCCATCATTTCTTTAATGTGTTCTGCCATATTTAAGTCTTTAGTTGCGAAAGTAAAATCTTTTTCTTCATCTGATGCGAATGCAAAACGACATACTTGAGCACAACCTCCACGATTGGCATCTCTATTAGTTACATAATTTGATAAGGCACATCTACCTGAAAAGCAAGTACACATTGCACCATGAATAAATACTTCAATGTCTACTCCTGTCTTATCAATTATTTCTTTTATTTGTTCTTTATTACATTCACGTGCAAGTACTACTCTATTGATTCCTTCATCTTTAAAGTATTCAACTGCTTTATAGTTACATGCACCATTTTGTGTTGATAAATGAACTTCTACATTTTTATAGTTTTCTTTGATGTGAGAAATAATAAATGGATCAGATACGATGAAAGCATCAATTCCGGCATCTACTACTTCTTTAATATATTCTTCTACACCTTCCATGTCTTCATTATGGAATACAATATTTAAAGTTAGATATACTTTTTTTCCTCTTTCATGAGCAAAGTCACAAGACTCTTTTATTTCTTCTATTGAGAAGTTAGTTGCATTTGCTCGTAAAGAATAGTTTTGTCCTCCAATATATACAGCATCTGCTCCATATAATAGATTTATTTTTAATCTTTCAATATCTCCTGCTGGAGCTAATAATTCTATTTTTCTATCCATTTTTCTTCACCTTATAAATTGTCTTTTTGAAGAAGAAGTTCGTGAAGTCTCCTAACTTCTTATATTTCTCGATGTATTCATTATTTTGACAATTTCCTTCTATATAGTCTTTTGTATCTTTTACTAATTCATAGAATTCATTAGAGTCTATTCCAAATTCTTTTAGAATAATATATGGAGTATTTACTTCAAATAAATCTTTAATTACGACTGTACCATTAACTACCTTCTTTAAATAGAAATTAGTACCATTTTTATCTTCAGTTACTTCGTATGTTTCACCTGATACTTTTTCTACAACATCTATAGATGGTTTAGTATCTTTTTCTAAATCACTATAGAAGTTAGAAATAAGTTTTCTTTTAGAGAAAGCAACTGATGGTAAACCTACTACTTCAACCATACTTGTAATAGAAGAATCTTTAATTATTTCTTTCATTTCTTCTAAAGTTATTTCTTTACCTAAAAGAGCATATTTTACTCCTTTATTGTTGTAGTAGTTACATGTCTTAGTATTGTTTACCATATAAGTACTTGCCCATACTAAGTCGGTCTTTAGATTTAATTCTTTCTTTAATTGTAGTAATGCAACATCATAGAATAAAATACCTGTTACATTTAACTTTTCAATTTCTAGTAACATATCTTTAACTGCAGGTATTTCCTCATTCATAAAGTTCTTGTTCATACTTATGAATATTTCTACATTATTGTTATCTTTAATCTCTTTTATTTCATCTAGTGTGTAATACTTACCACTTTGTACTGAGAAGTCTTTTAAAGATAATAATAGTCCATCTACGTGTTCATATTTTTCTTTTAAAGTTGTTGGTTCTATAATGATTTTCATACTCCACCTCTTTCCAACATATTATAATCTATTTTAGCAAAAAAAGAAAGACTCCTAAGAGTCTACTCTGTTATAGGTATTTCAAAACTTTCATCTGTGAAATATTCTTCTTCACCGAAGATTGATCTTGTCTCAAATGGTTTATAAACTATTAACTTATGATCTTTTATGTAATAACTAATATCATCTCTATATTCTTCAAATCCACGATATTTTATGTAACAGTCATAGTCACATTCTTCCTCTTGTAAGTAACCTTGTTCTAATTCATCATTGTAGTACTCTACAAATTTATTGTGAATTCTAGCTTCTAATAATTCATCTGTTATTTTGAACCTTTTTAGTAAGTTCTCTTCTGATATAAAACTTCTAGCCTTTAAATCAATATTATAAGTATGGAAGTATACATCATTCCAATCATTTACTCCATACGTTTTTACTTTGATTACTAATGATAAGTATTTACCATTTATATTGTAGTCATATGTTATTTGGATTTTTTCGTATTCTTTAAAATTATTACAAAATGTAACTATATCTTTATTAACACTTGTAATGCTTTTAGATTTTATATTTACGTATGGAACTTCTTGTTTATTAATTTTATATCTTGTATAGACTATGTGTTCTGAAAGATCTTCTTTCATGTAATTGAAGTCTTTATTATAATTTCTTAATAATGTATATGCGATAATTATTACAATTAGTAAGAAGCATACTACCATTAAGAATAGTGCTTTATTCTTATTAGGGTTTTTCTTCTTTCTAGGTTCTTCAATTTCTTCTAGATGTCTTTTTTTATTAGGTGTTTTATCATTTATTATCATTTTGTACCTCCTAGTTAACCCCATTTACTCTTAGTGCAGTAATAAATGTATTAGTAGAATAACGATAGTCTTTTGTTACTATTATTCCTAATCTAGGATTAGCAGCATGTATTATTTCATAGCCATTACCTGTAAATAAAGCTACATGGCCTTGGAACATACATATGTCTCCTGCACGTACTTCACTAAGACTTATTCTTCTTACATTACTTGCTACTAATTGTGAACTTGTAGTTCTAGGAAGTGATATACCAAAGTGTCTAAAAACGCCTTGAACAAATCCACTACAATCCGTTGGATTATATGGTAATTCACCATTCCATGAACCTCCATAAACATATCTATTACCTTCGAATTGTAATGCATAATTAACTATTGCTTGACCTGTTGCACTTCCATTTCCAGCTTTTGATGAAGAGCTACCAGAAGATTTTTCTTGAGTAATTAATTGAACTCTTTTTCCATCATACTTAGAGTTATATTGTCTACTAGCAGTTTGTTGGTATTCATTTATATCACGTGCTGTTTTCCAACATGCAGCTACTTGGAAGTTTTCTGTTTCAGGTAACCAACTCATTACTACATCAACAAATACAGGCAATAAGAAAATTACCATCGCTGCGATGATACGATTTGTTATTTTTCTTAATCCACCTTTTTCATCTGGATTCATTACTAATTTTGATAGTTGTACCATTAACATTACTAGTAAGACAATTGGAACTATTACTTGGAATAATTCCATTATTTTTCTTACAATATCAATAAGTGATACTAAAGTAGCATCACTACAACAACTGCCAATATCACTATTACAACCACTTAATATCTGTACATACTTCATTTTTATATTCACCTAATGTTTTCTTCTTAATATTAAATTTAATACAAAAAGGGATAACTTTCAATACTATTTTTTAGTACTGATAGCAATCCCATCTCCGATATCTTTAAATTCAGTTTTAAATTCTTTATTACTTACTAAGAAATTCTTATAATCTTTTATTTTTCTTACTAATTGTCTTAGATTTCTACTTTCAATATTTTTTTCTTCTTGATCTACTAATCCATGGAAGTGCATGTTATCAGTTATAATACTTCCATTAGGAGCAAGATATACTTTAAACTTTTCAAAAAACTTAATGTTTTGTGCTTTAGCAGCATCTATAAATATTAGATCATATTTCTTATTAAGTTTTTTTACTTCTAAGGCATCTTTGTAGATTAAATCTATACGATCTTCAAAACCTACTTTTTTAACATTTTTAATTGCTTCTAGATATCTCTTTTCATCTCTTTCAATTGTTGTTATCTCAACATCTTCTGAAGTAGATGCCATTAATATAGCGGAATAACCAATTGCGGTTCCAATTTCTAAAATACTTTTTACATGATTTTTAATACAATAATTTGTTAGGTATGATATACCTTCATCACTCATTATTGGTACATTATTCTCTTCGGCATACTCTTTCATCTGTTTAACAACATCAGTTGTGTTTACCATTACCATTCACCTTTACTTTTTAAATCTTGTATTACCTTTTCTTGTTCTGCTAAGGTTTTTGAGAAATATACTACTCCTTTAGTACTTGCGACGAAATACATGTACTCATTATCAGTAGGATATATTGCTGCTTCTAAACTTTCTTTAGATGGAGAGCAAATTGGACCGATTGGTAAACCATCTTTATTTGTTGGTCTAGTATTATATGGATTAGGAGTATTGAATTCTTCTGAAGTTAGTTTTTCAGTCATTGGTTTTTGGAATGCATAATAAGTAGTTACATCACTACCTAAATGTATATGTATTGCCAAACGATTATTAAATACTCCAACAATATTTTTACGGTCTTCTAATTTCTTTCCTTCTAGTTCAGCCATTGAAGCCATAGTTACGATATCATGAATATTGTTTTTTAACAATAAATCTTTATATTTTTCTAAATTCTTTTCTTCTTCATCTAATAAAGTTTCAATTATTTTATCTAATTTAACATCTTTTTCGAAGAAATATGTATCTGGTGCAAGATATCCTTCTAATGGATAATAAATACCTTCTTGCATTATGTCATCTGTTAAGAACCAATATTTTTCAATAAGTCCTGTTAAGAATTCTTTATTATTAACTTCTTCTAGAACTTGTTCTTTAGTATAACTTGTATCTTTAGCAATTACTTCTGCATAGTCAGTCATTCTTTTGCCTTCTTTAAAAGTAAGTCTTAAAGATTCAACTTTACTACCTTCTTCTAAAACATTTACTATTTCTTTTAAACTCATACTTTTCTTTAATGAATAAGTTGAAGCTTTTAATGCTTTAGTACTATGCATTCTTACATATATTGAAAAATACAATTCATTTTTAATTAAATTCTTTTCTTTTAAAATAGTTCCAATTTTTCTTGTACTTGTTCCTTGAGGAATCTCAACTTTAATACTAGTATCACTTTTACTGTCCACTGGACTTTGTAAGTATAGCATTGTGCCTCCTATTACTAGTAATGAAATTCCTATAAAGATAATTAGAACTATTACATATAATAGAGGCTTTGGTCTTCTATGTACTTCTACCACTTTTTACCTCCAGAAAAAAGAAAGAGCTATTGCTCGTCGTCTTCTCTATCTTTTTTATTCTTTACTTCTTCTTGTAGTGTTTCAAGAATTGTTTCAATTACTTTCCATTCTTTTTCAGTTTCGATTGCTTCTAGTTTACTCTTTGGATCGTTTGGATCATAAATTGATGCATATACTTCAATGTTTCCTGTTACTTCATCAATCTTATTATCTGTATAAACGATATAGTTTTTATTTGTTTCTTCACTTTCAAACGTAAATAATACGTCGTAGATTATCTCATTTCCATTTTCATCTAACATGGAAAAAGCATTTTTTCTCATATATTAATTTCCTTTCCTATCTAAGTATGATTGTAAAATAATCGTTGCTGCAACGGCATCGACTACTTTTTTACGGTCTTTTCTTGAGACATTTCCACCTATTAACATATCTGTAGCTGTCTTTGTTGTTAAACGCTCATCTTGTAGATAAACCGGAATGTCTAATCTTTCTTCTAGTTTCTTTTTGAATTCTTCACTTAATTCGCCTTTAGGTCCAACCGTATTATTCATGTTTTTTGGATATCCTAATACGATTGCTTCTATTTGTAGTTCTTGAACCATTTTAACTACTTCATCTAATAATCTATCATATTCTTCATTATGACGGATTACTGTGTAGCTTGATGCAATGAAACCACTAGGGTCACTCTTCGCAACTCCTAGTGTTCTACTTCCTAAATCTAGACCTAAATATCTCATTTTTTATTGCGGAATTCTTTTAAAAGAATTTCTACTACCTTTGCGCGGTCTACTTGTTGCATTTTTGTTCTTGCATCTTTAAAACTAGATATATAACCTGGATCACCACTAATTAAGTATCCAACTATTTGGTTTACAGGATTATATCCTCTCTCCTCTAATGCATCGTATACTTCTTCAAGTGTCTTTCTTGTAGATTCTGTTTCAATTTCCTCGAAATCGAATAATGTTGTATTCTCTTGTGGCATCCTAATCACCTCACTATATTTCTTAATTTTATTATAACAATTGTATCTTCTTTATACAACCTTTTTTCCTTATGCTACATAGACAAAAGCCATATATCCAAGGAAGACTATAAAGATTGCTGTAAGAATCCAACCGTTAGTTTTTTCAAATTGTGTACTCTTTCCTTCTACACCTAAAGCCATTGTCATTAATGCTCCTCCTACTAATCCACCGATATGAGCAGCATTATCAATTCCTGAGTTGGGCATAAATCCAATTGCTAGGTTAAGTGCAATTAAAGGAATAATTTGACTTTTCATAACATTTCCTAGATATACACGATAGTGATATCCGAAATATAACATTGATCCTAATAGACCAAAGATTGCTCCACTGGCACCTACTGATGTAGCATTACCTAAGAATGCCATTGAACAAAGTGAACCAGTTAATCCACTTATTAAATAGATTAATAAGAATTTAACTTTTCCTAAGAAACTCTCCATTTGAGTTCCAACTACATATAATGAGTAGCAATTTAATAATAAGTGAATAATTCCACCATGATAGAACATTGCTGAAAATAATCTATAATATTGTCCTGCTCTAATTGATGGTCCATGTGAGCATAACATTAAATAAATTGCATCGTATTCTCCTAATACAACTGGTACTAAGAAGAAAATAATATTAATAGCAATTAAAGTATAAGTAATCATTGGATATTTCATCTTGAATACTTTTTCTACTTTTTTAGCATCTGCTTGATTATGTTCATTAATCTCTTTAGTTATCTTCATAAATAATTCTTCTCCTTCCTCAGTATACTTTAACTTTTTATCTAAGTCTGGGAATACTTTATTTATTTCATCATTCTTCTTAATGTCTTTTTCATCTTTAACATTGATTGAAATAATATTTTTATTATGTTCTTCATCTTTTAATTCAACGTTTTCTCCTAAATCTAAAAAGATACTCATAACATTTATATTAAAAGATAGTGTTTTCTTTTTTATTTTACCTAAGATTTTTTTTGTTTTAAATGTATCAAATTTTAATTGTTCATTATTGTGAATATAACCTGATACAATTCGAACTACTTTGCAATCTTCATTTAAGTTTTCTAGCCATATTTCATTTTCTACACCTTGAAGAATAATAGGATTATAATCTTTTTCGGTAATAAAATAATGAAGTAATTTCATTGCTAAAACATTTTTCTCGTCTAGTGCAAGTTCTTGCTTCATAAGTTCCTCCTCGAATTTCTAATATTATTATAGCATAAAACATAATATAAAAAAGAGGTGATTATTATTTTAAAACAGATTTTTTTATTTATTTTTTGTATTGGTGTATGGTTTATTGGATTTTTATTTCCATTAGATTATTCATACTACCAAACTCTTACTCTTCCTGGGTTTGCTCCACCTGTTATTTTCTTTCCAATTGTATGGACAATTACCTACTTTTTTATTGGTATTAGTATGTACATTATATTATCTATTTATCCTATTTCAGGATTACCTAGATCTTATAAAATAACATTATTGATTAACTATTTATTTAACCAAAGTTTTGTACTTGTATTCTTTGGATTAAAAAGTACGTTTTTAGGTTTCTTTACTTGTATGGGTACTTTTATTACATGTCTTTTCTTATATCAAGAGACTATGGAATTAAATAAAAAAAGCGCCTTAGCATTAAGACCTTATGTTTTACTAAGTATCTTTGCTACGGTGCTTTCATTATCAATTTACTTGTTAAATCTCTAAAGATTTTGATAACTCTTCAAAATATTTAGAGTTTTTTCATATTCTTCAGATAATTCATCGAAGTGTTCTTTTACATAGTCTATATTATTTTCTTTACTTGCAAGTTCATGATTATAGGCAATTTCTGCTAATTTCATAAGACCTAAGTATTTAGAATCACTCTTTAGTGAGTGTACTTCAATGGCATAATCTTTCATATTTCCATCTAGCTCATAGTTTTCTATTCTATTGAATTTTTCCTCTACTTCACCTAGATAATCTTTAAGAGTTTCATCATACATTTCCATATCTCCAAGAAGTTCTAAAGCTTTATCTAGTTCAACTCCATGTCGACGTAAGAATTCTCCTTTATCTAGTGCAGGTGGTTCTTCGATAGTTTCGAAGTTTCCTGTATTTTCTAGCAATTCGATATCTTCATCTATTGGTTCTTTTCTTGTATCTGGAACTACTATTGTCTCATCTACTCTTTTTACTGATTCTCTAGATATCTTATACTCTTGAATAAGTGTATTCATTACTCTTATAAGTTCTTCTTTTTCTAATGGTTTAGATAAATAATCATTAAATCCATCTTTAAGATATTTTTCTCTCATACCAGTAATAGCATTAGCTGTAAGAGCAACTACTGGGATATTGAATCCTTCAATTTTCTTTAATTCTTGTAGAGTTTCTACTCCACTCATTTTTGGCATCATATCATCTAGTAGTATGATGTCAAATTTTTCATTATTTTTAATTCTTTCAATACATTCAAATCCACTTGTTACTGACTCTATCAAGTTGGCATTATAACGTTGTAATAATTTGATTGCTACTTTAATATTTAATTCATTATCATCAACAATAAGTAGTCTTACATTAGTTAGATCTAATGTATCTGTTTGTACTGGTTTTTCTTCTACTTTTGTCTCTTCTATTTTTTGATCAATTACGGCAGTAAATTTAGATCCTTCTCCATAAACAGTATGAACAATAACTCTACCACCCATTAGTTCAACTAATTGTTTAGTAATGGCTAAACCTAGTCCAGTACCTTCTACTGTTGTATTCTTATCCTCATCTAGTCTTTGGAATTTATCAAATAATTTATCTATATTTTCTTGTTTTATTCCTCGTCCAGAATCTTCTACACTGATTATTAATTTACATGTCTTATTTGAATTTACACAATTAACTTCATAACGTACAAATCCTCTTTCAGTGTACTTACATGCATTACTCAAAAAGTTTGTAATAACCTTTTTTATATTGGCATGATCTCCAAATAATGTTTCTGGAATATCTGGAGCAATATAATAGCTAAATTCCAAATCTTTTTCTCTCATCTTTGGAGTGATTAATTTAGCAAGTTCTTCAAAAGTTTCTCTTGCATTATATGGTGAATTAACAATTTCAATTTTACCTGCTTCAATCTTAGAAATATCAAGTATTCCGTTTACAATTTCAAGCAACGTTTTAGATGCATTAACAATATCTTTAGCATTAGATTTTGCTTCTTCTAAAGTCTTTGATTCTTCAATACAATCACTAAATCCTACAATGGCATTTAATGGTGTACGAATTTCGTGTGACATACTTGATAAGAAGTCTGTCTTAGCAGCATTTGCTTTTTCT
>CAMJOB010000003.1 GCA_946407495.1 uncultured Bacillota bacterium
TATACAATAATCATACAGAGAGTGAACCTATGTCTTTTGATATGGTTCATTATCCTACATTACCTTGTGACGGTGAGACAATACTTCCATTTTTTGTTGAAAAGGATAGAGAAATAATTAAGAAAAGATTAGATTGGGATAGAAAACATAGACCTTGTTTACCATATTATGAAAGAAAATATGAAGAAGTTACTGATAAGGTATATGATTTGTTAGTGAAAGAAAAAAAGTAGTTCTTAGAACTACTTTTCTTTTATTTGAAAATATTTTTTATAGAGAGCTTGTACTCCGTTTTCTAAATAGTAATAGTGAAATATGTATGGAACGAATAAACAGAAAGTAATAATAAATAATAGAGTCATTCCAATACTTTCTAATAGTACTGAGAAGAATAAGAATAATATCGTTGCAAGTGCAGTCATAAAAGTTACTATTAAGTGAACTAATCTTTCGTGTTGGAAGAATTTTATTTGGATTAATATTTCTTCTAATAGATCTTCTTTATTATCTACTTTTTTACTTTTTATTACTTTGTCTAAATATTCATTATATTCTTTTAAACTCTCTTTCATATTCTCACATCCTAAAAATATTATAACAAAAAAAGTAGTTCTTAGAACTACTTATTTTATTAGTTGTTTTGCATTGTCAAAATCTTTTTCCATTAATAATTCGTGGATTTCTTCTTCTTTAGTATCTAGGAATACTTCTTCAATACGATCAACTCTACATTTTTCTGCATTAAGAATAGATTCTACTTTATTAACTGCATCTTCTAATTTATCATTAACAACTACATAGTTATATTTAGTAACTTCATTTATTTCTTGATATGCAGCATGGAAACGTTTAAGAATTTTTTCATTATCTTCTGTTCCACGTTTCTTTAATCTACGTACTAATTCTTTTAGAGAAGGTGGCATTATAAATATAAATACTGCTTCTGGAATTAGTTTCTTAATATTGGCTGCTCCTTCAATTTCAATAATTAGAATTACATCTATTCCTTTATTTATTTTTTTCTCGATATATTCTTTTGGAGTACCATAATAGTTACCAGCATAATTTGTATATTCTAGGAAGTATCCTTCTTCTATCTTTTTTTCAAATTCTTCTTTTGATAGATAGTAGTAATCAACTCCTTCTTGTTCTCCTTCTCTTGGTGCACGTGAAGTAGCAGATACTGATACCCAACGTTCATCTGGATTGTTTTTCATTAATTCTTTTACTACTGTATCTTTACCAGCACCAGATGGGGCAGAGATTACAATTACTTGTCCTGTTTTCTTTTGTTTAATCATGATTATCCTCCTTATTTAGATGATTTTTATATTCCTCTTCAATTAATTCTTTATATGAATTTGAAGTTAAAGCATATATTTTAGTTGTTTCTATTTCGAAATCTAACATAGGATCTTTAGTTCTATTAATTTTACTAATAATAGGAATATCTATATCTTTTTTAACTTTATTTAGATAAGTTCTTCCTTTGTTAGAGAAACCTAATAAACGGATATACGAAATATTATTATATTTTTTAGCATCTTCTTTTGTGAATCCTACTAAGATATGTAATAACATTCTTTGTATTTTATTTTGAGTATATCTTTTACTTTTTAATTTATCTAATAGTTCTGAATAAGAATTAGAATTTATTATTTCTTTTTTCATTAATTGATCTATTCCCTCAGTTACTGTTTGATAGATAGATAAATCTTTTTCTGTTAGTATTTTATATTTTAAATATGGATAATAATCTTCTATAAAATGTAGTTCTGTTAAATATGGAATAACATAATCTGGAACATTTTCTTTTACATCTCTTCCTTCTTGTAGAGCTAGTCTTATTGAGGTTGCGGAAGAGATAGATTCGGAATTGTTAGTATTATGATATTCATTTGTTCTTTTTATAGTTTCTGGAATAATTTTATAATTATTCTTTTTTATAGTTTTTATATAACTTATACCTAATAGATCATTAGGAGTATCTATTACTTTACCAGTTAATTCTTTTAAAGCTAGTGATAAAGAAGTAGGGTAATTATACCCTTGTTTATTATAGTAGTGAACTAATAAATCGAATTCTTCATTATTTAGTTGTGCATTAACTATTTCTTCTAAATCATTTATATTATCTGATTCACTTCCAAATACTACTTTATCTACTTTTAGTTTTTCTAGTAAAGTAATACCTCCATAAGCAAAGTAATCAGCAGATTGTGTTGCGAATGGGAAAGGTAATTCTACTATTAGATCTATACCTGCTTTTAAAGAAATATTTGCTTTTTTAAATTTATCTATAATTGATGGTTCTCCACGTTCTGTGAAATTACCACTCATTACTAAAACGATTGTTGAATCAGGATATTTTTCTTTTATCTTTTCTATTTGATATAAATGTCCATTATGAAATGGATTATATTCTGCAATAATACCAATTGTCATAGATATCCCTCTTTCTTTTGTCTCATATATTAGCATATTTTTGAAATCTTTACAATTGTTATCATAAATTATAATGAACGTAAAGAAAGTGTTTCTTTTCGTCTAAAATCACATAGATGCTTGAAATTATGGTATAATGAAATAACTGAGGTGAGTGCATGAGAGCAGTCGTAGTTGCAGGTGGTACTGGTGGACATATTTATCCAGCTTTAGCCATCATAAATAAAATTAAAGAAAAAGAACCTGATAGTGAGATTTTATATTTTGGAACAACTGATAGAATGGAGAAAGATATTATTCCTAATAAAGGTATTCCATATATTGGTTTAGAGATGAGTGGATTAAATCGTAAAAATCCATTTGGTAATGTTAAGGTTCTTAAGAAGTTTTTTAAAGCGGTAAAACAAGCACAAGTAGAATTAAAGAAATTTAATCCAGATATAGTTATTGGTGTAGGTGGTTATATTACTGCACCTGTATTATATGCTGCACATAAATTAAAACTACCAGTAGTAATTCATGAACAAAATTCTATTGCAGGATTATCAAATCAATTTATTGCGAATTTTGCGAATAAAGTATTTGTATCTTTACCTGGAACTGTAAAGGATTTTTCTAAAAATAAAGTTGTTTATACTGGTAATCCTAGAAGTGAAGAGATTGTTTCTACACCTAAAGTTACTAAAGAATCTTTAGGATTTGATAAAAATAAAAAACTTGTTGTTGTAGTTATGGGTTCTTTGGGATCTACAACTATGACTAAAAAGCTAAAAGAATTAATTCCTGGTTTTAGTAATAAGGCTTATCAAGTATTATTAATTACTGGTAAAGCTTATTATGATGATTATAAAGATGTAGAAGTTCCAGAGAATGTTAAATTAGAACCATTTATGGATAATTTAATTGGATTACTTAAAGATAGTGATCTAATTGTTTCTCGTGCAGGAGCATCTACTATAGCAGAGATAACTGCAATTGGTTTACCTGCTATATTAGTACCATCTCCATATGTAACTCATAATCATCAATATTTAAATGCATTAGAGTTACGTGATGCTGGAGCATGTGTATTAGTTACAGAAGAAGAATTTGATAAAGATAGAATTCTTAATGAGATTGATAAACTATTTGATAATTTAGAATCTTATAGTAAAATGAGAGTAGATAGTGAAAAGTTAGGAGTAAAAGACTCTGCTACTAAAATCTATGACGAAATAAAACGTTTGATTGGGTGATTTTAATGGATAATGTCCTTGAAATAGTAGAAAAAGAAAACATTGGTAAAATTGAACAAAATGTTTCTTTGATAAAATATACAACTTATAAAGTAGGTGGAACTGCTAGAGCTATTGTTTATCCACGTAATGTTAATTGTTTAATTGATTTAATTAAATTATGTAGAGAAAATAATATTAAATATAAGATTCTTGGTAATGGATCTAATTTATTATTTAGTAGTAAACCTTATGATGGAATATTAATTAAATTAGATGAGTTTAATAAATTAAAGTTTTCTGGTCCAAATAAGATTGTTGTTGGAGCAGGATATTCATTAATTAAGTTATGTTTAGTGGCATGTAAGAAATCATTAGCAGGTTTAGAGTTTGCAGCAGGTATTCCTGGATGTGTAGGTGGAGCAGTATATATGAATGCTGGGGCTTACAAAAGTGATATGGGATATGTTGTACAAAGTGTTAAAGTACTTACACCAGATTTAAAGATTATTAATCTTACTAATAAAGAGATGAATTTCCATTATCGTACATCTTTTTTACAAACACATCCTGGATATATATGTCTAGAAGTTACTTTAAAATTACATAAAGGTAAAAAAGAAGCAATAGAGGAAGTTATTAAAGAAAGACGTCAAAGACGTATTAGTTCTCAACCATTAGAGTATCCTTCTGCAGGAAGTGTATTTAGAAATCCTGAAGGTATGTTTGCAGGACAAATGATTGAAGAACTTGGATTAAAAGGAATGAGAAAAGGTGGAGCAATGGTTAGTGAAAAACATGCCAACTTCATTATTAATTATGATCATGCTACAGGCGAAGAAATTAAAGAATTAATTGAATATGTTCGTGATCAAGTAAAAGAAAAATATAATGTAGAAATGAAAGTAGAACAAGAATTTGTAAATTGGGAGTAGAATAGGCATATGAAACTAGTTAAAAGAAGGAAAATAAAATTCTTTAATTTGTTTTTATTGTTACTTGTAGTAGCAGTTCTTTCTTTTGGAGTTTATTTATTTATTCAAATACCAGTTAAAAATATAATTATTTCTAATAATAAATATTTAAATGATGATTATATTATTAGATTTAGTGGTTTAAAGAATTATCCAAATTATTATTCTTTTACTTCTTTTTCTATGAAGAAGAAATTAGAGAAATCTCCTTATATTGAGAAAGTTAAAGTTAAGAGAAGATTTTTTCATACAATAGAAATTAGTGTTAAAGAGAGTAAGCCTTTATATTATCGAGATAGTGATAAGAGGATAGTGTTTGCGGATGGTACTGCTTATAAACAGGATTCAGAGTTTGTAGTGTTTCAAATACCAAGAGTACTTAATTATATACCTAATGAAATATATGATGATTTCTTAAAGGCTATGGATAAAGTTAATGATGATACACTTAGTCGTATAAGTGATATATCGTATGATCCTAATGATATAGATAAAGAGAGATTTTTACTTTATATGGATGATGGTAATATGGTTTATTTAACAATTACTAAGTTTAAGATGATTAATTATTACAATACTGTATTACAACAATTAGAGGATAGAAAGGGTATCTTATATTTAGACAATGGAAATCATTTCCAAATAAAGGAGTAGTGAATTATGAAAGAGATGTTGAAGTTTTATCAGAAGTGTAAGTATATTCATTATCTTCTTTTTTTTCTGCCAATAATTGTAGTATGTTGTATGGATATGTTTGCAGGACCTGATTTTTGGTTTTTACATGAGTATGGTAAACATATAATTAGTAGTGGTATTCCACATACAGATTTTTTAAGTATGCATAGTGGATTACATCTAGTAATGCAACAATGGTTATCTAGTGTAATATTCTATTTGATTTATCATTATCTAGGTAAACGTGGAATAGTATTATTTGTAATGGGGATAGTTGGTGCTTATACTTTTATTCTTTATAAATTATTAATGTTAATTACTAAGAAGGATACTTTTTTATCAACAATATTTAGTGTTCTTACAGTACTTTTATTAGCAACTAATTTTGTACTTATTAGACCACAATTATTTACTTATTTGTTCTTATTTATAGAATTATTAATAATGGAATATTATAGTCGTAATAAAGATACTAAATGGATATGGGTATTACCTGTAATTGCTTTATTACAAGTAAATCTACATGCAGCTTTATTCTTTATATTATTCTTATTTATACTTCCTTATTTAGTTACATATATTATTAAGAAAGATAGTAAATGGAAGAAGTTATTATTAGTATTTATAATTATGCTTTTAGTAGGTTTTATTAATCCTAATGGAGTAGAAGTATTTACTTTCTTATTTAAGACTTTAGGTAGAAGTGACTTTACTGATTTTGTTATGGAGATGAAGCCAACTGCTTTTAATCTTGAATATCAAATTAATATTATCTTTTATATATTATTATTAATTGAAGTTAGTTTATTTACTTATAGTAAGAAAAAAGTTAGTTTAGAACATTTCTTCTTCTTTTTAGGAACATTTATTTTAGCTATACTAAATGTTCGTAATATAGCATTCTTTATAATAGGAACAATACCTTTTGTTAGTTTATTATTTAAGAGTAAAAAGAGAGAGACTGAAGGTACATTTAAAATGTATTTACCTTTATATATAGTAATGGTATTAGTATGTTGTTTCTATTTTGGAATTAATAGATCAGTTGATAGTAGTAAAGTTAGTGGAGCAGCTGATTACTTAGATACAGTAAAAGATGAAATGGTATTATATGCTGATTTTGATTATGGTAGTTATTTAGAATATCGTGGATTTCATCCATATATAGATTCTAGAGCAGAAGTATACTTTAAATCTATGAATAAGAAGTTTGATTATTTTGATGAATACTATTTATTAGAACATGGAAGAAGTAGTGCATCTGCATTTGTTAATAAATATGATTTTAGTCATATGGTAGTATCTAGAAGTAGTTATCTAGCAGTATATCTAAGTACTAATCCTGCTTATAAAGTAGGGTACTCTGATGATGACTTTATAGTATATGAAAAGAATATAATTTTATTAGAAATAAAATAAAAAGTAATTAGAGAAATCTAATTACTTTATTTTGTATATAGAATAATTATTTAGATAATCTATTACTTGACCATTTTCTTTAATATAGTCTATTACTTTAAAGTCATATTGTACAGAAGATGATTCTTTATCTTCTGTATTATCTATAAAATAATATGTATTTTCTTTATCTTGTTCTTTTATTCTTTTTATTATTTTATCTGAACCATGATATCCATTATTACCTGTTAGTGTTAGATCTAAGAAATCTATTTTTTTATCTAATATTAATTTATAGTAATAAGCACTATAATCTAACATAATTATTTTTTTATCTTTATTATTATTCATATAATTAATTATTGCATTAGTTCTATCTTGAGCAACTGAGTTCATTATTTTATACTCAAAGTGTTTTATATTATTTGGAAATATTTTATTTTCTATTCTACTTAGAAGTAGTGTTTGTGAATAAATAGAACTTAATATTAAAGCTATAATAACTGGTAGAATTATCTTCTTTTTAGTTATAGATAGTAGTAAAGTAATATATGCAAATACTACTAATTGTAGATGAGTTAAATCTAATATTGGGATAGCTACAACATAGAATGATAGATAATATAAATATTTATTATCTTTTTTAATTATTAAATAAATAGTGTGAATTAATATTAAGATAAATACTATTATTGTGAATAAACTTTTTTCTTTATTAGATCCTGCAAAATCAAATAATCCGAATAGACAATAGTCTAGGAATGGAATAAGAGAATTAGTAATTAATAAATAAAATATAAATAATAATATTGGGAATAATTCCCAGATGATTATCTTTTTTAATTTATCTTTATTATTTCTATTAATAATAATAGAAGCTATTGTTAAAAATACACCTATAGTTTGTTTAGTTAAAATACTTAGTCCTAATAATAAACCTGTTGTTTTATCATTATTCTTAGATTCAGAATAGATTATTGCGAATAATAAAAATAGTGATAATACGTTATATTGTGGTGTTAGGAAGAAACTTATAAATATAAATGGTAATAGTAATAATACTATTATTTTTTTATTTATCATTTGGTATAATATATAGTACATTTCAGTAAGTAAAAGTGCTTGTGTTAGATATACCATTAACATATTATTCCATATTAATAATGGAATAGATAATATAAATGGATATAGGGGAGTTACTACGATATTAAAGTCTCTATATGGGACCATTCCTTTAGAGATATTACTAGCAAATCCATACATCCATATCTCATCACAAGTTAATTCTTTTGTGAATATTAGGGCTACTACAAATACTATGTATAATAATAACCATGAGAGTGTTTTTAATAGTACTTTTTTCATTATAAACCTCCTGAGTTTATTATAAGGTATTTTAACAAAATTTAATGAAAAACTTTGAAAGTTTTATGTTTTATAGTATAATGACTTATAGGATAGGAGAAGAAATCTATGAGTAATGTTTATGCAGGAATTGAATTAGGTACTGATAGTGTTAAACTTGTAGTTTGTGAAAAGGCACAAGGCAAGTTTCATGTTTTAGCTGCTAGTTCATCTGAGAGTAAAGGTGTTCGTAATGGGCAAATCGTTGATGATAAAGCATGTGTTATTAGTATTCAAAAAACATTAGATAGAGTTGAGAAGATGCTTGGCTTCCGTGTTAAGAAGGTTGTTTGCGCAGTTCCTCCAACAGATTGTAAGATGGATATTGTTGTAGGTAATGTTGAAGTAGTTAATCCTTCTGAAATTACTGGCTTAGATGTTAGTAATGTTTTAAATGAAGCTATTAAGGGTCATAGCTCTAATGGATTTGAAATAATTACAGCTACTCCTATTAGTTTTATAGTAGATGATAATGAGAATATTCGTGATCCTAAAGGTATGAGTGGAAATAATTTAGAAGCGAAGATTGTTATTAGTAGTATTCCTAAATCAACTTTATATAAAATACTAGAAGTAATTAATATGGCTGGTTTAGAAACTATAGATGTTGCTTATACTTCTACTGGTGATTATTATGCTACTCATAATGAGAAGTATGATAATAGTGTAGGATGTGTTATTAATATAGGTGAGACATCTACTAATATTTCTATTTTTAATAAAGGTATTCAAATTAAGAATGCTTTATTACCAGTAGGAAGTAACAATGTTGATAAAGATTTATCATATGTATTTAAATGCAATGGTAATGATTCTAGATATATGAAAGAGAACTTTGTTTTAGCTATGAAAGGGTATGCAGATGAGACTGAATCTTATTCTGTAGTATGTGCTGATGGAACTCCAAAAGACATTGCTCAAGTAGAGGCTTCAGAGGTTGTAGAAGCAAGAGTTCGAGAAATTTTAAATCTTTCCAAAAATGAAATAAAAAACTTAACAAATAGAGAAATACGTTATATAATTGTTACAGGTGGATTAAGCGAGTTACAAGGATTCCGTTATCTTGTAGATAATGAGTTTGAAGGACTAGCTAAGGTTTGTAAAATTTCTACTATTGGAATTAGACACAATAAGTATAGTAGTGCTTATGGTGTTATTCGTTATTTTGATGAAAAACTTTCTCTAAGAGGAAGAGATTATAATATGATAAGTAGTTATGATGAAGAAATTTTGACATCTACTGAAAATAACTTAAATGATGACTATAATATTCGTAATATATTTGGTCATTTATACGATTAAGGAGGACAAGATATGTTAGGCGGATTAGAAATGGATCAATTAGCAAAGATTAAGGTTATTGGTGTCGGTGGCGGCGGCGGTAACGCAATTAATCGAATGGTTGAGTCTGGCGTAAAAGGCGTAGAATTTATTGCTGCTAATACTGATCTTCAAGTTTTGAATTCATCAAAAGCTGATGTTAAAATCCAAATTGGTTCTAATCTTACTGATGGGTTAGGTGCTGGAGCAAGACCAGAAATTGGAAAAGAAGCTGCTCTAGAATCTAAGAAAGAAATAGAAGATGCCCTAGTAGGTGCTGATATGATTTTCATTACTGCAGGTATGGGTGGAGGAACTGGTACTGGTGCTGCTCCTATAATTGCAGAAATTGCTCAAGGATTAGGTGCTTTAACAGTTGCTATTGTAACTAAACCGTTCTCATTCGAAGGAAAGAGAAGAATGGATAATGCTTTAGCAGGTATTGAAGAATTAAGAAAACATGTAGATACATTAATTATTATTCCAAATGATAGATTAAGAGAAATTATTGATAAGACTACTCCTATGGTAGAAGCATTTAAAGAAGTAGATAATGTATTACGTCGAAGTGTACAATCTATTTCAGACTTAATTGCTGTAGTAGGATTAGTTAACCTTGACTTTGCAGATGTTAAAGCTGTAATGGAAGGTAGTGGACATGCTATTATCGGTATTGGTATTGGTATGGGTGAAGAAAGAGCAATCGAAGCTGCTAAACAAGCAGTATCTTCTCCATTATTAGAGATTCCAATTACTGGTGCAACAGATGCAATTATCAATATTACTGGTGGTGTTAACTTAACATTATTTGAAGCTGAACAAGCTGCTGAAGTTGTTAGAGCTGCAGCTGGTACTGATATTAATACAATCTTCGGATCTGTAATTAATGAAAATTTAAGTGATGAAGTTATCGTTACTGTAATTGCTACAGGATTTGATAAACAAGCTCGTCAAAAAGAAATGAAAGAAAGAGAAAGATTAAACGCTGTTCCAGTTCAAGAAGAGCATGATTATCCTAGACCAACTCGTTCTAGTCAATATGAAATGCCAAGAGAACCAGAATATGCACCACAACCTGAAGTATTAGATACTAATACTGCAAAGGCTGAACCTGCAGAAGATCGTTATGAACTTCCTCCTTTCTTAAGAGATAGAACTCATTAATAAAATAACAAAACCAATCGATTGATTGGTTTTTTTGTTTGAAATATAAGAAATAAAAAATAGTCCCGAAGGACTATTTATTTAATGTTAGTTTTTTACCATTGTACCAACATCTTCTCCAAGAATAATCCTTTTTAAAACACCTTTTTTATTAACGTTAAAAACATGTATTGGAATATTTTCATCCATACATAGACTTGTTGCTGTAGAATCCATTACATTTAATTGTTTATTTAATACATCAATATATGTAATTTCATGGAACATTTTAGCATCTTTATGTTTATTAGGGTCTTTATCATAAACACCATCTACTTTAGTTGCTTTAATAACAACATCTGCATTTATTTCTGCAGCTCTTAGTGCAGCAGCAGTATCAGTAGAGAAGAATGGTGAACCTGTTCCACATCCAAATACTACAACTCTTCCTTTTTCTAAATGACGAATTGCACGATCTTTAATATAGAATTCAGCAATTTGTCTCATTTCTACACCAGTTTGTACTCTTACTGGAACTTCTAATTGTTTAAATGCATCTCCTAGGGCTAGGGCATTCATTACTGTTCCCATCATACCAATGTAGTCACTTGTAGCACGATCCATAAATTCATTTGATTTACCTCTCCAGAAGTTTCCACCGCCAACTACGATACCAACTTCTACACCTAAATCGGCTACTTCTTTAATTTCGTTAGCAAGTTCTAATGTTCTATTAAAATCAATACCATGACCTTTATCGCCGGCTAGAACTTCGCCACTTAATTTAAGTAAAATTCTCTTATATTTCATAACTATTCTCCTTCCAAATTATAATATCATAAAATTGTGTATATATATAGTAAAAAAATTCGTTTATTTATTTGACACTATTGGGTAGTTGTGCTATAATCTTTGGTGTTTGAAGCCTCATGCTCAAACCGCATTGAAAAGGTTAAAACGTAAATACGTGCCTTAAGAGCGAGTCTTAAGTTTAAAAAAGAGGAGGTAAATTATGAACGCTGTAGTAAAAGTTGGTGGAAAACAATATTACGTAACAGAAGGATCTGAAATTTTCGTAGAAAAATTAGATTGCGCTGCTGGTGATGTTGTTAAGTTTGATCAAGTATTAATGCTTGATTCAAAAGTAGGAAATCCTTATCTTACTAATGTTACTGTTGAAGGTGAAGTACTAAAGAACGGTAAGAATAAGAAAATCAGAGTTTTCAAGTATAAGAGTAAAGACAGATCTAATCGTAAAACTCAAGGACATAGACAACCTTATACAAAAATTAAAATTACTAAAATTAATGGTTAATCTATGATAAAAGTAACGGTTATAAAAGAAAATGCAAAATTCAAGAAAATATCTTTATTAGGTCATGCAATGTATGATGATTATGGAAAAGATATAGTATGTAGTGCTGTTAGTAGTATAGTTATTACTTCAGTAAATGGAATTCTTGCATTAAATAAAGGAAGTCTTAGTTACTTAGTTAGTAAGAAGGGTATGACAATCGATATTAAGAATATGGATGAGACAACTCAAATACTAATAGGAAACATGATAAGTCTTTTAAAGGAACTGGAAAGTAAATATCCAGATAATATTGAAATTAAGTAAGGGAGGATATAATTATGAAATTTTTAAAATTAGATATACAATTATTTGCTCACCACAAAGGGCAAGGTTCAACATCTAATGGTAGAGACTCTGCAGGTAGACGTCTAGGTGCTAAAGCTGCTGATGGACAATTCGTTACAGCTGGATCAATTATCTATCGTCAACGCGGAACTAAAGTATTCCCAGGAACTAATGTACGTCGTGGAAATGACGATACTTTATATACAACAATTGATGGAGTAGTTAAGTTCGAACGTTTAGGAAGAGATAAGAAACAAGCATCTGTTTACGAAGTTACAGAATAAAATTAGAGAGCCATCGGCTCTCTTTCTTTTTCTATATGATATACTTTATGTAAGGAGGGGATTATATGTTTGTTGATGAGGTAACCATTAAAGTAGAAGCTGGTAATGGTGGAGATGGATGTACTGCATTCCGTCGTGAAAAATTCATTGAAATGGGTGGACCTTATGGTGGTAATGGAGGTCATGGTGCTGACATTATTTTCAAAGTAGATGAAGGATTACATACATTATTAGATTTACGTTATCAAAAAACAATTAAAGGTGCTAATGGAGAAAATGGTCGTGGTAAGAATCAACATGGTAAAGGCGCAGAACCATTAATCGTTAGAGTACCACAAGGAACAGTAGTTACTGATTTAGATACCGGAATGATTTTAGCTGATTTATCTAAAAAAGATCAACAAGAATTAATTGCTAAAGGTGGTCGTGGTGGTAGAGGAAATACTGCTTTCAAGACTCAAACTAATACAGCTCCTGATTACTCTGAAAGAGGAGAAGAAGGAGAACATAAGACATTAAAAGTAGAAGTTAAAATGCTTGCTGATGTTGGTTTAGTTGGATTACCTAGTGTTGGTAAGAGTACAATTATTTCTTGTGTTTCAAAATCAAAACCAAAGATTGCAGCATATCACTTCACAACACTTAATCCAAATTTAGGTGTAGTTAAAGCAAGTGATGGTCGTAGTTTTGTTATGGCTGACTTACCTGGATTAATTGAAGGTGCTAGTCAAGGTGAAGGTTTAGGAGATAAATTCTTACGTCATATTGAAAGAACTAGAGTTATTGCTCATGTTGTAGATATGAGTGCTTCTGAATTACGTGATCCATATGAAGATTTCGTAATGATTAATAACGAATTAAAAGAATTTAATCCAAAATTATTAGAAAAACCAATGATTGTTATTGCGAATAAAATGGATCTACCAGATGCTAAAGAACATCTAGAAGAATTTAAGAAAAAAGTAGATTGTGAAGTATTTGAAGTTAGTGCTGCTACTAATACAGGATTACAAGCAGTAGTAGATAAACTTGCAGATATGTTAGATCAAATACCAATGAATCCACTATATGATGAGAGTCAAATTGAATCACATGTTTTATATAAATTCAAGAAAGAAGAACCATTTACTATTACTCGTGATGATGATGGTACATGGGCTATTAGTGGAGATGAAGTTGAAAGAATATTTAAGATGACAAAATTTTCTTCTGAAGAGAGCGAATATCGTTTTGCGAAGAAACTTAGTCGCATGGGGATTGATGATAAATTACGTGAACTAGGTGCAGAGGAAGGAGACGAAGTTAGAATATTAGATTTCTACTTCATGTTTAAAGATTAATGAATGAATTAAAGAGAACTTATAATAGAGCAAAAAGAATGCATGAGAATATGAAAGAGGTTGATTATAGAGAATTAGTTGCTTTAAATATGGATATGGTTAATATTAATTCGAAGATGAAAAATAGTACTAAGAATAGATTGTATTTAAATACTTGTAGAGAGATTCTTAATGCTGAAGGTGAATTTAATATTTATCATGAAGGTTTCTTAGTTGAACATCAAAATCTATGTGATTTTTATATGGCGATTAAGAGTGCTGCTTTCTTACCATATCCTAAACAACCACTTCATATGGAAAAGTTAGAAAGAGAATTATTCTTACGTCTATTTGGGGTATCTTATGATATTGCACAAGCTAAGAAAGAAAATCCTGAATATGTTTATTCTGATTGTGAAGCTATCGAATACCTTTCTGACTTATATGGTGTATGGAGTGAAGATACTAAACATGATTACTTTAAGAAATATGCAGAAAAAGCATTAAATGATATTAAAGGACAAGCTAGTATTAAAGAAGAAACAACAGTTTTTACAAAATAGTTTAGGGGGATTAATATGCAACAAGATAAAGACAAGTATTTAAAAGTTAAACAATATATTATGGATCATATGGAAGATTATACTTCTCGTGAAATCCAATATATGATAGAAAATTATGATCAAGGTAAACGTACACGTTTTGCACCTGATGTATTAAGACAAATCTATGATACTTTAGATATTACTCCTGATAAGGATAATATGTATAAAGGATTTGTTGAATTACTAAAGAAAAACTACGATATTAATTGTGATGTTGTAGAAATAGGTGGTGGAGTAATACCAGTAGTTGCTAAACACATACGTGAAGCACAAGTAACTGGTAGTGTTACTGTATATGATCCTAAGATATCTAGAGTATTACAAAATAGTGATGGATATACTTTAAAACGTGAAATGTTTAATGATAGAACTGATACAGGTAATGCTAAACTATTTGTAGGATTTATGCCTTGCCAAGCTACTGAATTAATTATTAGAAAAGCTTGTGAGAATAATGCTGATTTTATGATTGCTTTATGTGAAGGTGGTCATTGTGAATATGATGATTACTTTGATGAAGAAGAATGGCGTGAGAGTATGCGTTATCTAGCACGTCGTGAATTAGATAAGAATAAGATAGGTACTTTAGAAGAGACAGATTTAAAATCTTTTGGGGATCCTTATCCTGTAATTTATAGTAAAAGAAGAAACTTTAAGTAGTTTCTTTTTTTTGTCTTTATGTTATAATAATTTTATAGTAGGATGAGGTGGTATAGATGAGAAGCGTAGAATACTTAACTTCTATGGGTGTTGATGTTAAATCTAGCCTTGAATTATTTGGTGATATCAACACATATAACGATACTTTAGGAGAATTTGTTGTTAGTGCTACTGAAAAGTTAGCAAGACTTGAAGCATATAAAAATAGTAAAGATATTGCGAATTATACAATATATGTTCATTCATTAAAGAGTGATTCAAGATACTTTGGATTTACTTCTTTAGGAGACTTGGCTTATGAGCATGAGATGAAAGGTAAAGCTGGAGATGTTTTATATATCCAACAAAACTTTGGTCAATTACAAGATGCAGTTAAAAATGCTTTAGCTATTGCGAATGAATATTTAAATGGAAGTGATGGGGCACCAGCAAAAGCTGCTGCACCTTCTAAAGCAGTTACTACTACTGGAGAGGTTTATGTTCAACCTGCAATATTAGTAGTAGATGACTCAAGTATTATTCGTAACTTTGTTAAACGTATATTTAATGATAAATACTATGTTGGAGATGCTAAGAATGGTCAAGAAGCAATTAATATAATTGCTGCTAATGCTGATAATGATCAAATTAAAGCAATTCTTCTTGATTTAAATATGCCTGGAGTAGATGGATTTGCAGTACTTGAATATATGCAAAAGAATTTATTATTCCAAAAAATTCCAGTATCTATTATCTCAGGGGACTCTACTAAAGAAACAATTGATAGAGCATTTAATTATCCAATAGTAGATATGCTTGGTAAACCATTCTCAGAAGCGAATGTTAAAAGTATATTAGATAAAACATTAATGTATAAAGAATTAAATTAGAGGGATGTGTGAGTATGAATAAAAAGGCTATCGAATATTTAGATTTCTTAGAAGTAAGTGATTCGTTCTTCTATGAAAATTTTAAAGACTTTATTGCTTATGCTAACGGGATGAATAAATACTTAAGAGATGAAGAATATGCAGAATTAAAAGAAGCTACTGAAACCGATTTAAAAATAGCTTTAAAAGATAAAAAGACTACTATTAATATTATTAAGAACTTCTTTTATAAGATTTCTCCTAATATTATTAAACAAATTGATTATGACGTAGAAAATGAAAATATTGTTTTCTTACCTAAAGAAGAGATGGGAGACGTTAATAGTCGTGTTACTGTAGATGGAGATAATTATAGAATTGAAATTCTTGAGACTAACAAATTAGATGCTGCATTCTTATTAGTACGTGAATATGCGTATTTATTTGCAGGTGATCTATTAGATGCTAAAGGGTTTGAAGATGGATTAAAGAAAACTTATGTTGAAATGGTTATGTCACTTACTGAGTTTGCTTTAGCTAAACATTTAAGTGCTAATCCATCACTTCGCAGAGATTCTATTAATTATATTTATAAAAAATTATATGGAACTATTTATGATGTTAACGAAACTTATTTAACACTTATGTATTTAGGTTTCTTATTAGAAGATAAGAGTGAGGAAGAAATCAAAGCTACTTTAGGTGATGATGAAATGGTTAATCACTTAGATAAGATTATTACTGAGAAGAAACCATGTAATACATATATTGATACTCTTGGAACAATGATGGCTTTAAAAGCAATTAATGATAATGAAGATGCATTTGATTTAGTAAATAATGTTTATGTTGAAGCATCTGATGGATTATTAAATGAAATAATTGCTCAATTCCCATTAGATTTAAATGAACAAGCAGGAGTTGAAGAGATTACTAAATATATTAGAAATAGTAAGTAAAACTTGATAAATAAAGCGTTTTGTGTTATCTTATTAAGGAAAAACGAAGGAGGTATTTAAATGAGTGGACATTCAAAATGGGCTACAATTCACAGAAAAAAAGGTCTTTTAGATCAAGCACGTGGTAAAGTTTTCCAAAAGTTAGCTAAAGAAATCATGGTTGCTGCGAAGGGTGGAAGTCCTGATCCGTCTCAAAATGCCGCGTTAAGATTAGTAGTTGATAAGGCTAAAGCACAAAATATGCCTAAGGATAATATTCAAAAGGCAATTGATAAAGCTGCAGGAACTGCAGATGGAGCAAATTACGAAAGTGTTCGTTATGAAGGATACGGACATGGTGGAGTTGCTTTTATGGTTGACTGTTTAACAGATAATCGTAATCGTACTGCTTCACAAGTAAGAAGTGCATTTACTAAAGCAGGTGGAAACTTAGGAACTGATGGAAGTGTTTCATATATGTTTGAACGTCGTGGTTCTATTGTTATTCCAGCTGATTATGATGAAGAAACAATGATGATGACTGCATTAGATGCAGGAGCAGTTGATTTTGAAAGAGTAGAAGATACTTATGTTATTACAACTGAACAAACTACATTTACTGCTGTTAAAGATGCTTTAGAAAAAGAAGATGTAAAAGAATTCTTAGAATGTGAATTAACTTATGTTCCTAATATGGAAGTTACTCTTGATGAAGAGGGAGCAGAGAAAGTACATAATCTAGTTGATGCATTAGAAGATTTAGATGATGTACAAGATGTTTACTATAATTTAAAAGAGGATTAATTCCTCTTTTTTTTTTGCTTGTTTATTTGTTTAATTTATTTGAATATAGTATAATGGAAAGGTAGAGGGTGAGAAATTTGAGCAAGAATAGTAGTAAGAGGGTAGCAACCCCTTGGTATAAATTTTATGGAGATGAGAAGGAACATTTAGAGTATCCTGATTTTTCTGCATATAAATTAATCGAATATACTGCAAGTAAACATTTAAACAATATTAGTTATAATTATTATGGAAATAAGAAAACTTATCATGAGTTTTTAAAACAAATAGATGATACTGCAAGAGCATTTAAAGCAATTGGTGTTAAGCATCGTGATGTAGTTAGTATCTGTATGCCTAATACTCCAGAAGGTATTATTGCATTCTATGCAGCTAATAAGATTGGTGCAATTGCAAGTATGATTCATCCACTTAGTGCAGAAAACGAAATTAAACATTATTTACGTATTTCTAAAACTGAATGGTTAGTATGTATTGATTTTACTTATGAAAAAGTAAGTAGAATTATGAAAGAGACTAAGTTAAAGAAAGTAATAACTGTAAGTGTTAGTGAGTCTATGCCACCACTTATTAAGTCTATTTATACAGCAACTAATATGTCTAAGACATTAATTTCATTGAATCCAATTCATTATTTAAATGGAGTTACTAATCCTACTGAGAAGGATAATAATAAGAAGAAAATTGCTTGGAGAGATTTCATTAGATTAGGAAAAGATTATGAAAAAGAAATAGATGATGGATTTAAGGGTAAAGAAGTAGCTGCAATACTTTATTCAGGTGGTACTACTGGTACTCCTAAGGGTGTTAAGTTAACTAACTTAAACTTAAATGCAGCAGCAATGCAAAACTTTGAACATGTTGGATGTTTAAGAGATAAAGATAAAGTACTTGCGATTATGCCAATATTCCATGGATTTGGTTTAGTTGTATGTATCCATTGTGTTCAATATTTTGGTGGTACAAGTATATTACTTCCACAATTTAGTGCGAAGACATTCGATAAGATTGTTAAGAAGTATGAACCAAACGTAATTGTTGGTGTTCCTACATTGTTTGAAGCAATGACTAAGAATAAGAATTTCGATCATATGAAGATGCCATATGTTACATGTGTTATTTCTGGAGGAGATTCTTTATCAATTGAACTTAAGAAGAAATTTGATGAATGGTTAGAGAAACATAAATCTCCAACTGTTATTCGTGAAGGTTATGGATTAACTGAGTGTTGTGCAGCTAGTTGTTTTACACCACTTAAATATTATCGTCCAGGAAGTATTGGAATTCCATATCCAGATACATATTACAAAATCGTAGAAGATGGTACTGAGAAGGAAGTTCCTTATGGTACTGAGGGTGAAATTGTTA
Organism: uncultured Bacillota bacterium; assembly: GCA_946407495.1. Classification (GTDB taxonomy): domain Bacteria; phylum Bacillota_I; class Bacilli_A; order RF39; family UBA660; genus RUG14891. The sequence goes on from CAMJOB010000003.1 coordinate 19,042, forward strand.
TTACTGGTCCAACTATTATGGCTGGTTATATTCATAATAGAAAAGAGACTAAACAAACACTTCGTAAGCATAAAGATGGACGTGTTTGGTTACATACTGGTGATGAAGGTACAATGGATCAAGATGGATTTGTATACTTCAAGGGTAGAAGTAAACGTATGATTATTTCATCTGGTTATAATATTTATCCAAATAATATTGAGAATGTAATTGATTCTCATCCAGATGTTTCTATGTCATGTGTTATTGGTATACCACATCCATATAAAGTAATGGTTGCGAAAGCATTTATTGTATTAAAAGATCCTAGTAAAGAAACAGAAGAAACTATTAATTCTATTAAAGAATTAGTAGAGAAGAACTTAGCTAGATTCTCATGGCCATATGCTTATGAGTTTAGAAGAGAATTACCTAAGACTCCAATTGGAAAAGTAGCATTTAATGTACTAATCCATGAAGAAGAGATGAAACATAATAAACCTGAATTTGAACAACAAGAAGAATTACTAGAACAAGTAGAAGACGAAACAGGTAGTGACGAATTATTAGATAATTTAAAGGTTGAAAAAGAAGAAAAGAAATAATCTTTTCTTTTTTATTGTAAAAAATAAAATATTTGTTCGATTTTCTTTACTTATGATTTTATTTTATTATATAATGATAATGGAGTTGATAAGATGTTTGATTATATAAAAGGTACTGTAACAAATATAAAAACAAATGCAATTGTATTAGATAATAATGGAGTAGGATATTTATTATATGTAGCTAATCCATATGCATTTGAATTAAATAAAGATTATAAAGTTTATGTTTATCAACAAATAATGGAGAATGAACATTTACTATATGGATTTAAATTATTAGAAGAAAAAGAATTATTCTTAAAATTAATTAGTGTTAAAGGATTAGGATGTAAGATGGCATTACCTTTCTTGTCTACTGGTTCTATTGATGGAATTATGGATGCGATTGAAAGAGAGAATGTTTTATATCTTAAGAAATTTCCTAAGATTGGAGATAAACTTGCTAAACAAATTATTCTTGATTTAAAAGGAAAATTAGAGTTTATTGGTGTTGGTATTAGTGATGATCAAGTTCAAACTGAGAGTGATTTAAAAGAGGTTTTAATTGGTCTTGGTTACAAAGAAAAAGAAATAGTACCAGTACTAGCAAAAGTAGATACTTCATTAAAGTTAGAAGATCAAGTAAAAGATGCATTAAAACTATTATTAAGATAGTGGGAGGTTCTTATGAAAGAGGAAAGTGTTATTACTAATTATTCATTATTTGATGATAAAGAGATGGATAATACTATTCGTCCTGAGAGTATAGAAGAATATATTGGACAAACTGATGTTAAAGAGAATATTAAAGTCTTTGTAGAAGCTGCAAAGATGCGTAATGAACCATTAGATCATGTTTTGTTATATGGTCCTCCTGGTTTAGGTAAAACTACTTTAGCATTTATTATTGCTCATGAGATGGGTACTCATATTAAAACAGCAAGTGGTCCTAGTATTGAGAAGAGTGGAGATTTAGCTGCTATTCTTTCATCATTAGAACCTGGTGATGTATTATTTATTGATGAGATTCATCGTATGCCTAGATATATTGAAGAAATTCTTTATCCAGCAATGGAAGATTTTTCTTTAGATATTATTGTAGGTAGTGAAGGTAATAGTAGAAATATTAGAATAGATTTACCTCCATTTACTTTAGTAGGTGCTACTACTAGAGCAGGAGATTTATCTAGTCCACTTAGAGATAGATTTGGAATTGTATCTAAATTACAATATTATACTGTTCCAGAGTTAGAGAGTATTATTAAACGTACTGCTAGAGTTCTTGGAGTTAGTGTAGATGATGATGCAGCTTTCGAATTAGCTAAGCGTAGTAGAGGTACTCCACGTATTGCGAATAGGTTATTTAAACGTGTAAGAGACTTTGCTTTAGTTAAAAATAATGGTGTAGTAAGTTATGATATTACACTAGAAGCATTAGATAGATTAAAAGTAGATTATTTAGGACTTGATGGAACTGACCATGAGTACTTAAATGCTATTATTCATAAATTTAATGGTGGACCTGTTGGAATTGAAGCTATTGCAGCTTCTATTAGTGAAGAAGTTACTACTATTGAAGATGTATGTGAACCATATTTATTACAAATTGGTTTAATTAAAAGAACAAGTAGAGGAAGGGTTGCGACAGATAAAGCATACCAACTACTTGGCATAGAGAAAGAAATGTGATATAATAAGGCGAAATTACTGCTTAGTAGGCAGTATTTTTCTTGGAGGGGTATAAATGGAAGTAAAGGATTTTGATTATTATTTACCTGAAGAATTAATTGCACAAACTCCATTAAAGGTAAGAGATTCATCTAGATTATTAGTTTTAGATAAAGAAAATGGTAATGTAGAACATAAAGTATTTTCTAATATTATTGATTATTTAGAAAAGGGAGATACTTTAGTTTTAAATGATACAAAAGTATTACCTGCTAGACTTATTGGAGTTAAAGAAGATACTGGTGCAGTTATTGAAATATTACTTTTAAAGAATCTTGAAGGAGACGAATGGGAATGTTTAGTTAAACCTGCTAGACGTATTAAAGTAGGTACTGTTGTTTCTTTTGGAGAAGGTAAATTAAAAGTAGAATGTACTGGTGAATTTGATGAAGGTATTCGTCATTTTAAATTACTTTATAACGGAATATTAATGGAAATATTAGAGGAATTAGGTACTATGCCACTTCCTCCATATATACATGAAAAACTAGAGGATCAAAGTAGATATCAAACAGTATATGCTAAAGAAGTAGGTAGTGCTGCAGCTCCTACTGCAGGTCTTCATTTTACTAAAGAATTATTAAAAAATATTGAAGATAAAGGTATTAATATTTGTTATGTAACTCTACATGTTGGTCTTGGTACTTTTAGACCTGTTAGTGTTGATAAAATAGAAGATCATGAAATGCATAGTGAATATTATCAAATGACTAAGGAAGTTGCTGATAAATTAAATGAAACTAAAAAGAATGGTGGACGTATTATTGCGGTAGGTACTACTAGTACGCGTACACTAGAAACTATTATGTCTACATATGGAACATTTAAAGAATGTAGTGGCTGGACAAATATCTTTATTTATCCAGGATATGAGTTTAAAGCAATTGATTGTTTAATCACAAATTTCCATTTACCAAAGTCTACATTAGTAATGCTTGTTAGTGCTTTGGCAGGAAGAGAAAATATATTAAATGCATATAAGATTGCAGTAGATGAGAAATATAGATTCTTCTCATTTGGTGATGCAATGTTTATTAAATAGTACATTGAGGGGGTACGATTATGGAAAGAAAAATTAAATCATTTTATACAGATTTAACAGAAGCTCATAAATTACATGTAGAGATGGAAGATAATTCTACAATGACTTTTGATAGAACTGAAGAAAGCATAAGAAATCTTGATAGTTTATTAAAAGAACAAGCAAAAGAAAGAATAGAAGAAATAGATGTTGAATTAGATAAAACATTAGACGTTACTGGTGTTGATGCTGCTACTTGTTTAGTTGGATATGGTGGTATTGTATCTGCAGTAATTTGTGGTATCTATGGAACTGCTGCTATGGTTCATGGTAATGCAGATAATATGGGAACTATTTTATTAAGTGTTGCTGGTGGAAGTGCTGGTCTTGCAGTTATTTCTAAATGCATTTTATCTTCTAAAGAAAAAAGACATTTTAAGAAGAAACAAGAATTACGTGAAGAAAAAGAAAAACTAGAGTTTATAAATGATAATACTCGTATTTTACGTAGTTTTCCTAAGTATAAAAATGCTTTAGCTGGTTTATCTAATGATCAATCAAATCATATTAAGTTTTGTCCATTACCATTTACTATAGTAGATGTTGATAAATTTAAGATTGAAGATTTAGAAAGAATTGTAGATAATATTAGACTCGAGAATAAACTTGCTGCTGAAGCACTTAGAAAGCAAGAACAAAAAGTTAAACAAAAAAAGATGCGTTAATGCATCTTTTATTTACGATTAATAAATAATGTGATAAAATAATGACGTTTGGAGGGGAACCTATGAAAGTTAAATATACATTATTACACAATGATAAAAAGGCTAGATATGGTACTATCGCAACTAATTATGGTACATATGAAACTCCTATGTTTATGCCTGTTGGTACTAGAGCTACAGTTAAGTCTTTAAGTCCTGAAGAATTAAAAGATATGAATTGTGGAATTATTTTAGCCAATACATATCATTTATGGTTAAGACCTGGAGAAGATATAGTTGCTCATTGTGGTGGATTACATAAATTTATGAACTGGGATGGACCAATTCTTACTGATTGTGGTGGATTCCAAGTATTCTCATTAATTAAGAATAAAGAAAAAGATATTACTGAAGAAGGAGTTCATTTTAAGAGTCATATCGATGGAAAAGATATGTTTTTAACTCCTGAATTGTCTATTCAAATTCAAAATAAATTAGATAGTGATATAGCAATGTCTTTTGATGAATGTCCTCCATATCCTGTAACATATGATTATATGAAACAAAGTGTTGAACGTACACTTCGTTGGGCAGCACGTGGTAAAGCAGTTCATAGTAATGAAAATCAATCTTTATTTGGTATTGTACAAGGTGGAGAGTTTGAGGACTTAAGAGAATATTCTTGTAAAGAAACAGTTAAGATGGACTTTGATGGTTATAGTATTGGTGGTACTTCTGTTGGAGAAGATAAGCCTACAATGTATAAGATGATTGAATATGGAGTTAAATATTTACCTGAAGATAAAGTTCGTTATCTTATGGGAGTAGGAGATCCTATTGATATACTTGAAGGTGTTGAACGTGGTATTGATATATTTGATTGCGTACTTCCAACACGTATTGCAAGACATGGACAAGCATTTACTCGTACTGGTAAGATCAATTTTAATAATGCTCAATATAAAGAAGATTTAGGACCAGTAGAAGAGGGTTGTGATTGTTATACATGTCGTAATTATTCAAGAGCGTATGTAAGACACTTAATTACTACTGATGAAATGTTAGGTGGAAGATTATTATCAATTCATAATATTAGATTCTTAGTTAAACTTGTTGAAGAGATTAGAGAAGCTATTAAGAATGATAATTTTGATGAATATAAAAAATCATTTATTGAAAAATATAATTCAAAAAATAAGTAGAAATACTTATTTTTTTTATAAATAAAAAACTGGATTATTTGTTTGCTTCGGTGTAGTAGGTACGGAATTATTTGTTGGTTCATTAATCATATTAGCTATTTTAAATACTGATCTCATATTAGATACCATTGGTTTTACTTGATAAACAATAGGGATAGCTTGATTTATTACTCCTAAAGTCTTTTGAGTACCATCTAAAATTCCTCCCCATTTTATTCCTTTTAACATTTCTAATAATCCAGGTTTATATGGATAAGGGTACATTTTACCACCTCTTATATTAGTCTATGTAAAAATAAATCAAATAGTTCATTTCTTGTTTCCAAAAAATAAGTAGTATGCTACAATAATAATAGAATAATAAGGTGACCACGGACTAATATTGTATAGATATTAGTTTGTTATGGTTAAGTAGGTTATGGAAATATATAGATCCAGATCCTACAGGAGGTGTTACTATGCAACAACCTACAACTGCTGCTCCAGCTGCTCAACAACCAGTAGCTCAAGCTCCTGTTAATGCAGGTGCTGCTCCAGCTGCTCAACAAAATCCTGTTGCCGGAGTTCCTGGTCAAAATGGTCAACAACGTGAAAGAATGCCTTTAAAAGGTTTTAAATATACAATTATTAATGGGGTTGGAAAGAAAGAAAACGGTACTATCAATACTGAATCTATTGAAGATGCTCGTAGTTTCTTAACTCAATTAGAATATCAAATCCTTTCTTTGGAAGAAAGAAGTAAAATGGATATTGATATTAATATTGGTAATAAAATAGGAGCAGCAGATTTATCTTTCTGTTTAACTCAATTATCAACATATATTAAAGCCGGAATTCCATTAGTTGATTCTGTTAAGATTTTAGCTAAACAATCTAGTAAACAAATTTTAAAGAAAAACTTTTATCAAATAGTTTATGAGTTATTAAGAGGACAAAGTTTCTCTGAAGCTTTACTTGCTCAAGGAAATGTTTTCCCTAAGCTACTTATCAATATGGTAAAGACTGCTGAAATGACTGGTGATTTACCATCTATCTTGGATGATATGGCTGAGTACTATACAAGTATGGATAATACACGTAAACAAATGAAGTCAGCAATGACTTACCCAATAGTTGTATTATCTTTAGCATTTGGTGTTTTAATCTTCATGTTAACTTACTTAGTTCCACAGTTCTCATCAATGTTCCAAGATAATGGAGCTAGTTTACCTGCTTTAACACAAGCAATTTTAAATATTTCAGGATTTATTCAAAATTATTATTTATATATGATTCTTGGAATTGCTGCCGGAGTTGGAGCATTTATATATTGTTATAAAAATATTAAGAGTTTCCGTACCGTAGTACAAATTGTTTTGATGCATATTCCAGTTTTTGGAAAAATTATTATTTATAATGAAATAGCTAACTTTACTAAGACATTTGCATCACTTATCAACCATGGGGTTTTCATTACTGATTCGATGGAAATCTTAAGTAAAGTTACTTCAAATGAAGTATATATTCGTATTATTAATAAGACATTAGTTAACCTAGGAAAAGGTGATTCAATTTCTTCTGCCTTCCGTGGTGAGTGGGCAATACCAGTTGTTGCGTATGAAATGATTGTTACTGGTGAGTCTACTGGTCAATTAGGTCAGATGATGGAAAAAGTTGCAACTCACTTCCAAGGGTTACATAAAAATATAATTGATCAGATGAAGAGTTTGATTGAACCATTACTTATTGTATTCTTAGCAGGAGTAGTTGGAGTTATCTTAATCTCTATTGTTCAACCAATGTTTGCAATCTATCAAACAGTACAATAGGAGGGAGAGTTATGATACTATACTTTTTCTTCTTCTTCCTTGTTGGAGTTGGATCTGGTTTTTACTTCAATATTATTGGAAAAAGATTACCTAATGGGGAAGATATATTCGAACCAGAAAGATGCGAGAATTGCGAATATGAATTTAAATGGTATGAAAATATACCATTAATTTCATTTTTTAAAGAGAGTGGAAGATGTCCTAAATGTCGTAATAAATTAGATATAGTTCCTATATTAAATGAACTATTTACAGGATTTTTATTTCTGTTATGTTATATAGTGTTTGGTATATCATATGATTTATTTATAGCTTTAGGTATTGTCTCATTATTAATGCTTATTGTAATTACAGATTTAAATTATTATATTATTCCAGATGAAATATTAGTATTTTTTAATTTCTATTTTATGATTGTTTTATTCTTTCAATTAGGATTTAATGGATTTGTAGGTAGAATATTGTCTGGTATATTCTTATTTGGAGTAATGTACTTTGTAATGTTCTTAGGAGATGTAATATTCAAGAAAGAATCATTAGGTGGAGGAGACGTTAAAATGATGTTTACCTTTGGATTAGTTCTTGGACCTGTAGTTGGATTACTTTCAATATTTGTAAGTAGTTTTATTGCATTACCAGTATCAATATTAATAATGTCTTTAAAGAAGGATAATTTAATTCCTTTTGGACCATTCTTATTAATATCATTACTATTACTATTCTTTATGCAGATAGATACTAGTATGTTATTTCACATGATTTAAAAGAAAGTTACTCTTTCTTTTTTTTTGATTTTCATTTATGATAAAAACAGGTGATGGGTATGAAAAATTTAACAATATTACCAGCAGATACTTATACTGTTATTAATAAGAGTGTTATTAATGATAGTGATATTAAATTGGTTACTATGTTGTATCAACCAATTATTGGTTTTGCAGCAGTATCTTTGTATCTTACTCTAATAGATGATTTAGATAAAAGAGATGTTATGAGTGAAGATTTAACTCATCATCATTTAATGAGTACTATGCAATTAAAGTTAGATGATATAGTAGTAGCTCGTGAGAAGTTAGAGGCTGTAGGATTACTTAAAACTTATTTAAAAAAGGGTGGAGTTAATCAATATGCATACCTTTTATATTCACCAATATCTGCTTATGAGTTTTTCTCTCATCCAATATTAAATGTAGTTTTATATAATAATGTAGGTAAAAAGGAATATGATAAGTTATTAAACTTCTATAAAGTACCTAGAGTAGTATTAAAAGATTATGAAGATGTAACTGCTTCTTTTGATGAAGTATTTAAAAGTGTACGTGGAAGTATTCTTGATTTAGAAGAAGATGTTATGAATAGAGAAAGTAATAATATCGTTCTTACTAAAGGAGTAGACTTTAATTTATTAATATCTTCTATACCTAATGATCTTATGAATGAGAAATGTTTTAGTGAAGATGTTAAAGAGTTAATTAATGCATTAAGTTTTACATATAATTTAAAGACTTTAGATATGCAGGGATTAGTTAGAGATTCTATTAATGAGAGAGGACTAATTGATAAGAATAAATTACGTAAGAGTTGTCGTGATTATTATCAATTTGAGAATAATGGTAATTTACCAACTCTTATTTATCAAAAGCAACCTAGTTATTTAAAGACTCCTGATGGAGATAATAGTAAATGGGGTAGACTTGTATATGCTTTTGAGAATTTAACTCCATATCAATTCTTAAAGGCTAAATATAAAGGTGCTGAACCTACTGCACGTGATAAACGTTTAATAGAAGATTTATTAGTAGAGCAAAAGTTTCATCCTGGGGTAGTAAATGTTTTAATATCTTATGTTTTACAAGTTAATAATCAACAATTAAAGAAGAGTTATATTGAGACAATTGCTGGTCAGTGGAAGAGACTTAATATTCAAACAGTAGAGGAAGCAATGAAGTTTACTGTGAAAGAGTATAAGAAACTTAATAAAGAGTCTCCTAAAACTGTTACAAATACTAAAAATAAAAGTAGTGAACCTGTTTGGTTTAATACTAATCCAAATAAAAGTGAAATATCTGATGAAGAGTCTATGGAACTTGATAAGATACTTGAAGAACTTGTCTAATACTGTAAAGAGCTAGTTCTTTTTCATTGTTTTGACAGTTTGTTCTATGGTATAGTTGTTATGTTAGTAAGGAGGAATTCCATGGAACAAGAATTTAATGACATCATAGAACCAATTGTTTCACTTGAGGATTATCAAAAACTTAAAGGTATTGCCCACCATGGGTTAACTCGTTATGATCATTGTATTAGAGTAGCACAAGGGGCTTATCGAATTAGTAAAGCATTAAAGTTAGATTATGTTAAAGTTACTGAAGCAGCAATGCTACATGACTTTTTTATAGATGAAGTAAAAGATATGGGTGGATTAAAAAGATTACAACAACATCCTAGATATGCATTAGAAAATGCGAAGAAGTATTTTAATTTAACACCTATGCAAGAAGATGTTATCTTAACTCATATGTTTCCAGTTACTATAACTCCTCCTAAATATTTAGAGAGTTGGTTAGTAGATATAATTGATGATGTAGTAGCTGTTTATGAGAAATCTATTTCTACTAGAAGAGATTTAAAGCCAGTAAAAGCAATGATGTTTTTATTAGTAATTAATTTTATTAAATTGTTTTAAACAAAGGGGATTTTTATAAAATCTCATTTATTATTTGTTCGATTTATGTTATAATGTTGCTCAGAAAGAAGTGAATTACATGAATAAGACATACATATTCGGGCATAAGAGACCGGATACTGATGCCGTAATGTCAGCAATCGGTTTATCTTATCTTAAGAATAAGTTAGGGGACGATACTGAACCTAAAGTATTAGGTACAATTAATAAGGAAACTTCATATGCATTAAAGTATTTTAATTTTCCGACACCAGAATATCTTAACGATGTAAAATTACAAGTTAAAGATATTAAATATAATAAAGACTTTTTAATTCATGAACATGCTAGTATATATGATGCATATCAATATATGTTAAGAGAAGGACTTACAGGTTTACCTGTTGTTAAAGACGGTAATAAATTTAAAGCTTTAGTTACATTAAAGGATTTATCTAGAGTTATTATTAATGAAAATATTGAAGACTTATATACTTCATATGAAAATATTATGAATGTATTAAAAGGTGAAGATTTAGTTAGAGTAGATAAAGAAATAATTGGTAAAATTATTGTTTGTGCTTATCGTAGTACTAACTTTATTAAGAACATTGAACTTGAAAAGAATACATGTTTAATTGTTGGTGACCGTCATAGTGTTATCGAGCATGCAGTTAATCAAGGAATTAAAATGATTATTATTACTGGTGATAATGAAGTACATGATGAGCATTTAGAGATTGCTCGTAAGAATAACGTTAACGTTATACGTACTCCATATGATTCTTATCACGTTGCAAAATTAATTGGTTTAACTAATTATATTAAGACTATTGTACGTACAACTAATCCTACTAAGTTTGAGGATACTGATTTTGTTAGTACTGTAGTTGAAGTTAATGAGAAATTAAAACATACTAATTATCCAGTAGTTGATAAGAATAATAAATGTTTAGGATTACTTCGTATGATTGATTTAAATGATAAGGATCCTAAGAGAGTTATTTTAGTGGATCATAATGAACCATTACAAAGTGCTGAAGGTATTGATGAAGCTGAAATAGTTGAAATCATTGACCACCATGCATTAAGTACATTAAGTACTACACAACCAATTAATTATCGTAATATGGCTGTTGGTTCTTCTTGTACAATAGTTTATTATTTATTCCAAGAGAAGAATGTAGATATTCCTAAGAATATTGCTGGTGCATTATTATCAGGAATCTTATCTGATACATTAATCTTAAAGAGTCCAACTGCTACTAAGTTAGATGAAGCTGCTGTTAAAGCACTTGCTGAAATAGCTGGAGTAGATTACTTTAAGTATGGTATGGATATGATTAAGGCTGGTACTTCTGTTGCTGGAATGACTAAAGAACAAGTTATTTATAATGACTATAAGTTATTTACTTCAGGAGAATCTAAGTTCGGTATTGGTCAATTCTTTACTATGGACTTTGAGGATATGAAGAAAGATATTAATGAGTATATTAAAGTGCTTGATGAAGAAGCAGAACAAAATGGTTTAGTGCTTATTGCTTTATATATTACTGATATTATCGAAAATGGTAGTTACGTAATTTATAATACTAAAGCAGAAGAATTTATGAAGGCTGCTTATGATGATATGGATGTTGAAGAAGGATTCTTTGTTCCAAACTGTGTATCTCGTAAGAAGAATATTGTTCCTGCTATTATGCCTATATTTAGTTAATAAAAGAGAAAGTGATTTCTCTTTTTCTTTGTGTTAAAACGGGTTTTATGATATTATTATAAGTAGGAAAGGTGAGGCAAATGGACAAGGTAATTTTATCTCCTCAAGGTAGGGTTATTCGTAAACGTAAATTTGATGCAAACCGTAAGACTAGTAATATCTTAGTTAATGGTTTAGAGATTGTTTTGGATACTCTAGGTAAGATGAGAACAAGAGATGACATGGAACAATATTTATCTTATGGCAGAGAAGAAGATATTGATGTAAAAGAAGAGATTGCAAGATTACTTTTAATTGCAACTACTTTTCCTACGGATGTATCCCCGACAATAGATATTAGTAATAAACTATTCGATAATCATATTGTTGATATTAACTCAATGTTCATTAAAGAATTTTTAGAGTTGGAGGAGAGAAATAAAACTACTTCCTTTATGAAGAGTGATTTCTACTATCAAATATCTAGTAAGTTAGAGGAAATGGAGTTGAGACGTTTAGTTGATGATAATCTTGTATTAAACGATAGTATTATCTTAATTAAAAATATACGTAATTTGTATAGAGCTAATTTAGATGCTAATGTTGATCGTGGTAAGTTAGATATGAGATATAGAGAACCATTGATTGAATTGTTTCAACACAACTTAGATTATGCACAGAAAAAAATAAGGAACGGAGTGATGAAAACAAATGTACAAGTACAAACAAGACATTAATAAAAACATATTTAGGGGTTATGACATAAGAGGAATTTATCCTACAGAAATCGATAGTGACACTGCCTATACTATTGGTAGAGGATTTGGTAGTTATATTAGATCTATTGGTAAAACTACTGCTGTTGTAGGACATGATAATCGTTTAAGTAGCGATGAGTTATATAAAGCATTAATTGCTGGTATTACAGAATCAGGAATAGATATTATATCTTTAGGATTATGTACAACACCAATGTACTATTATGCCTGCATTAAATTAGGAGTATATAGTGGTGTAATGGTAACAGCATCTCACAATCCTAAGGATGATAATGGATTTAAATTTGCATTCGATGAATCTGGTAACTGTAAAGGACAAGAAATTCAAGATTTCTTAGCTTATATTCTAAAAGGTGAATTCTCTAATGGAGAAGGAAAAGTAAGTGAATATAATATTGAACCAGATTATGTAGAATTATTTGGACATAACTTTAACTTCGGAGAAAGAAGAGTTAAAGCAGTTATTGATCCAGGAAATGGAACTACTGCTATTATTGCTAAGAAGTTATATGAAATGTTCCCAATTGATTTAATTTGTATTAATAATGATAGTGATGGTAGATTCCCTAATCACCATCCAGATCCATGTGTTGAGAAGAATCTTGATCAATTAAAAGCTGCTGTATTAGAAAATAAAGCAGATATTGGTTTAGCATTCGATGGTGATGGAGATCGTATGGGTATGGTAACGGCTAATGGAACATTTATTCCTACAGATTACTATATGATTATGATTGTAAGAGATATTATTAATAAAGTTGAGAATAAGAAATTCTTATATGATGTTAAGTGTTCTAAATCATTAAGTGATGAAATAGAAAAATTAGGTGGAGAGGGTATCTGTTATAGAACTGGTAACTCTTACACTAAAGCTAAAGTAAGAGATGATAATTTACCATTTGGTGGAGAATTATCTGGACATGTTTACTTTAGAGATCGTTGGCCAGGATTTGACTCAGGTTTATATGCTGGACTTCGTATGTTAGAAATCTTATCTCATACAGATAAAAGTGTAGAAGAATTATTAGATGGAATTAATAGATATCATTCTACAGAAGAATTAAAGTTTACTTCTCCTGATGATATTAAATTTGGAGTTATTGATAAGATTGGTGAATATGCTAAATCTAAAGGTTATAACTTCTTAACTATTGATGGAGTTAAAGTATTATTCGATGATGGATGGGCTTTAGTTCGTGCATCTAATACTGGTCCTAATGTTACTGCTAGATTTGAAGCAAGTACAAAAGAGAGACTAGAAGAATTACAAAAAGAATTTATTTCTAAGATAGAAGAATATAATAAGTAAAATTTTACATTTTAAGAAGAGAGAATTATTTTCTTTCTTCTTTTTTTATTGTATTCTTATAGTAGGTGATAATATGGATAGCAAAAAAAGAAATCTAATATTAATGATACTTTGTATTGTTGGTTTAGTTATACTTTTAAGTATTATGGTTTATAATGTTGTTTTTGCTGGAAGTAAGAAAAAAACTAAAGAAGTAGAAGTAATTGATAATAATATAATTGAAGATGACGTAGATGTTGAAAAAGAGATAGATCTTAATAGTATTGTTTTTGATCCTAGTACTTATAAATTAGATGAGAAGTTGGCAAAAGATGGAACATTTATTAATAAATACGCTGGTCTTATAAAAGATGGAAGTAATATATTAGATGATGTTAATTATAGAATTCTTTATGTTAATTATTCTTTAATTACAGGAAATAAATATAGTATGGCTTTAGGTGAAAATATAATATCTAGTGGTTATGTAGTAAGAGAAGAATATATTAATGAATATAATAAATATTTTGGTAAAACATACTTATATAGTAAGACAGTAGATAAAGAAAAGATTCAACAAAGATTTTATAATGATTGTGAGGATTATCCGTCAGTTAATAATGGAAGAAATGTTTGTTTTATTACTAATATAAGTGAATATCCTGAAACTTATTTTTTAGGACTTAAAATAAAAGATACTAAGAAAGTTAGAATATATTATGGAGCTTATTATCAAGATAATACTCCTGATAAGTCTGGTGTATATGATAAAGGATATTTTAAGATAGTCTATAAAAAATTTAAATATGATTTATACTTACAAAGTATTACATTTAAAAAAGCTGCTTAATTATTTTTGTAAAGAAATGTTAAAGAGGGGAAGTCTTAATGCTTTTCTTCTTTTTCTTATGATATAATTTTTAAGGGTAGAAAAAATACTTGATTTCTATAAATTAATTTGTTATATTGTAGTAGACGTTTCGCGAAAAAATTATTTTTTGTTAAAGTTACTGCATAGAAAAAATGTAGTTTTTTCTCGTTTGTTTAGTTTTCTAATTATTTATCGTTAGGAGGGATTTTATGGCACTTAGTGAAGTGGAAGTTCAAAAGGAAAAGAAAATCTTGAAGAAAGTTCAAAAGTTACTTGATGATACGTTAGATGATTTAGGAGAACAAGTTTTTGATGATGAAGAAGGACTACAAGAGTTTAAAAAGATGATGTGGGAAAATGCTTCTAGTTTCGATTCTGGTGAAATGCAACAAGTTATGGCGGCAACTGCACAAGAAGCAGAAAAGGTATTGATGAAGAGAGATTATTTCTTAAAACTTCGTCAAATAAAAGATAAACCTTATTTCGCATCAATTGTTTTTAAAGATGATGAAGGTAAAGTAAATAATATTTATATTTCTCTTACATACTTAAAAGATGATCAATTAAATAATATTTTATATGACTGGAGAAGTCCTATATGTAGTTTGTTCTATGATTATGAAACTGGACCATGTAGTTATAAAGCTCCAGGAGGAGTTTATACCGGTGAATTAAAACGTAAGAGACAATATAAAATAGAGAATCGTAAATTAGTAGGAGTATTCGATAATAGCTTAAATATCGATGATGAAGTATTACAAGAAGTACTTGCTACTGAGTCTAGCGATAAGATGAAGAATGTTGTTAATACGATTCAACAAGAACAAAATCAAGTAATACGTAATGTAGAAGATAATAACTTAATAGTACAAGGTATTGCAGGATCTGGTAAGACTACAGTTGCATTACACCGTATTGCATTCCTTTTATATCGTTTACCTAATTTAACAAGTAATAATATTTTGATATTCTCTCCAAATGATATATTTACTGAATATATTAGTGATGTATTACCATCTTTAGGAGAAGCAAATACATTACAAACAACATTTAGTGATTATATGTATTCAATGATTCAAGAATATAAAGATGTAGAAAGTTTTACAGATTTTGTTAGTCGTTATTATACATATCAAGAAGTTAATAGGGACTTAGTTGAATATAAACAAAGTGATGAGATTATTAAAGATTTTGATGCTTATATAGAACATTATGTTAATAATTGTAAAATTACAGAAGACTTTATTGAGAATGAAGTACATTTTGTCGATAAAGATGAAATTAACGATATGTTACATCGTAAATATAGTAGATTCCCATTATTTGAGAGATTAGATGAGATAAGTAAAAAGTTAAGTTCTAATTTCTATAAAGGTAGTGGTAAAAAGAATGCTACATTTAGAAAGTTATTAAGAGAACATAGTAATTTTGATAAAGATTATAAAGCTATTTATAAAAACTTCTGGTTAAGTGATTATTCAAAAATTAAATTAAAAGAAGAAGATATAAATAAGTTTATTAATAGAGATAAGATTAATTATGAAGATGCTTTATTATTTACTTATTTAAAAGGTAATCTTGAAGGATTTAGATATGAGAATAGTATTAAGCAAGTAGTTATAGATGAAGCTCAAGATTATAATAGACTTCAATATATAATTATTCAAAAGATATTTGCAAGAGCAGATTTTACAATACTTGGAGATATTAATCAAAATATTAATCCATACTATAGTTATGAAACATTAGAGAGTTTAAGTGATATCTTTAAAGGAGAAAGTAAATATATTGAATTATTAAAGACATATCGTTCTTCTCCTGAAATAATAGAATATACAAATAAGATTCTTGGATTGAATCATGTTAATGCGATAAGAAAAGATAATAATAAACCTGTATTAATGAGAAAAGATGTAGAGAACTTTAAAGAACGTATTTCTAATGATATTAAATATTTACAAGAACAATATAAGAGTTGTGCAATTATTACTAAAGATTATGAACAAGCTGAACGTATTTATGAAATGTTAAAAGATGATTTTACTATTTCTTTAGTAGATCATAATAGTAAGAAGTTTACTAAAGAATTAATTGTAATTCCTGCATATACTGCGAAGGGATTAGAGTTCGATAGTGTAATCATTTATAATGATCGTAGTAATAGTTATAAGAAAAATGAACGTAATCTTTTATATGTTGCATGTACTAGATGTCAACACGAACTAATTATTTATAATTAAAAAAAGAAGAGTATTAAGACTCTTCTTTTATTTCGAAATAGAATGTAGTACCTTTATCTAATTTAGAATTAACTCCATATTTATAATTATGTGCTTCTAGTATTTGTTTTACGATAGATAATCCTAATCCAGTACCAACTAGATTTCTTTTATGTTTTTTCTTATTCTTATAATATTTATCCCAGATATATGGTAAGTCTTCTTCTTTAATTCCTTTACCTGTATCTGTTATAGATACTTTATTTTTATTTACTTCAATAGTTACTTTATTATCTTCTCCAGTATAATTAATAGCATTATTTAATAAGTTATAAATTACTTGTTCTAACTTCTTTTTATCTGCTTTAATAGTATATTCATCTTTATCATGAATGAATTCAAATTTATAATCTTCTTTTTCTTCTAAATAAGTATAAGTTTTTAATATTTGATTAATTAGTTCAATTAAATTAAATTCTTCTATTTCTAATTCTTCAATATTATTTTGCATCTTAGATAAAGTTAAAATATCATTTACTAGAGTAGTTAATCTTTCAGTTTCATTAATGATTGTATTCATATCTTCTTGTTGTTTCTCTGGTTTGTTTTTATGAATTTCTGTACATGCTTCAGCATATGCTTTAATCATTGTAAGTGGAGTTTTAAGGTCATGTGAAACATTAGCCATTAAGTCTCTACGTAGTTCATCTGTTTTTTCTAATTCGCCTTTAGCATAGTTTAATGATTCTTCTAATTCTTTTATTTCTTCAATACTTGATGTTGTTTCAAAATCTGCTTCAAAATCTTGTTTAGCTAATCTTTTTGCTTGTTTACTTAAATGTGTAATTGGAGTAGAAATATGTTTTGAAACATAATATGAAGTTACTAAAGATAATAATAAGACTATTATTGTAGCGACTATAAGTAAATTTCTATTTAAATATGTAATTGATTCTATAGGTTCTATTGATGAATTAATAAATGCATAAGTATTATTTTCTAATTTTACAGCTTGTACTATAGTATCATTTTTAAATCTTGGATTTACTATTTCAAATGTTTCTTGTTCTTTATTACTTCTAATAAATGAAGACTTAAAATCTATATTACTTGTAGTATTAGGTAAACATCCTTTTCCAAAGAAAGATGCCATGTATATTGGAAGACCTCCATCATCTACAATTTCTATACAGACTTCTTTGTCTATAGATGTTTGATTTAATATATCTTTGAAGGTTTCTTTATTACTAAATATTTTTATTGTATTTGCGACTTCTTTAGTATCTTTTATTTTACTATTACGATAGTATTGATCAAAGAAAAATACTTCAGTAGTCCATAGAAAGATTAATATGAAAACGGAAAATAAGAGAAAGTATTTCCATATTTCTTTAATTAGTGTTTTCGTCTTCTTCAATGTATTTATATCCTACGCCACGTACTGTTTGAATATGGTCTCTATATTTTCCTAAATTACTTCTTAACATCTTAATATGAGTATCTATTGTTCTATCATCACCAAAGAAATCATATCCCCATAGTTTAGATAATAATTGCTCTCTTGAGATAGCATTATTTTTATTCTCAATTAAGTATGTTAGTACTTCAAATTCTTTTGGAGTTATTGTTATAATCTTTCCATCTATTTTTAAGGTATGAGCAGAGTAGTTAACTTCTAAAGTATCATATTTATATATTTGTTGTTTTTTCTTAGATGTACGATTTGTGATTGCTTTAACTCTAGCGATTAGTTCTTTAGGTGAGAATGGTTTAGTTAAATAATCATCTATTCCTAAATCAAATCCTTGTAGTTTATCTATTTCTTCATCACGAGCAGATAAAATAATAGTTGGGATTTGTTTTTCTTTAGGTAATTCTTTTAACATCTCAAATCCATCCATCTTAGGCATCATAATATCTAGTACTAAAATGTCATATGATTCTTTCATTAATTTTCCTAAGGCTATTTCACCATTTTCAGCTTCTGAAACTTCATAGTTTTCTTCTTCACAATATTCTTTAATGATACTTCTAATTCTTTCTTCATCATCTACAACTAATATTTTCATATAAAGTCCTCCTTATGTCCATATTATACAATAAACGTGAAGATTAAGTGAAATTATGAAAGATTATTTTTTAGTTTTTTAAAATCCATTATTGTTGTATATAAAATATTAATACTTGTAGAGATGATTAATGGATATAAACCTATATGGAATAAAGATAAGATAAATAGAAGTATTGTACGTATTATAGTTGCGGATAGAATTGTTTTAGTGTGATCACTACTTTTACCTATAGCATCTAAAGACGTAGATATTGGTAAGGATATATGGAAGAATAAAAAGAATGGTGAAAGTATTCTAATATATTTTTTACCTTTAGTAGTGTGATAGATTGTTTGTAAGAAAAAAGATGGATTATAAATAAATAGAAGTGTAGGAATAAAGGCAATAACTAAGGAACTAATTATTGAGATACGTATTTTTATTTTTACTTTTCTTATATCATTTCTAGAATAATCTTTAGAAATAGATGGAAGTAGAGCAGTAGATATAGCACCAGTAAAGAAAGATGGAAGTAATATTAATGGGATTACATACCCTGTAATTATTCCATATTGAGTATTTATATAATTAGTAGAATATCCAACTAGTTTTAAAGTATTTAGTATTATTATTGGTTCTAAAAAATAACCAATACTTCCAATAATAGTAGTTATTGTAGTGGGAATTCCTATTTGGAGATAGTCTTTTACTTCTTGAGGTTTTGGGATAAAATCTTTTTTTCTTATATTTATGTTTTTAGGTAAAAAGAATAACATAGTTATAATATCTGATATTTCTACAATAACGTTTGTTAGTATTAAAAAACATATTATGTAAGATACACTTTTTTTAATAATAATGGGTAAGTAATAATAATAAATTAATAAGCGAATAATTGATTCTATAATATTTGCGATAACTTGAGGTAGAGTTTTACCTGTACCAAATAAATAACTTCTAATAAGAGAAGATATACTTGTGAATGGAATAACTAAAGCAATAGAAATTACTCCTAAATATAGATTTTTATTTTGAAGTAATTTTGTAATAGTGGGAGCAAATATAAAAATAAGAATCATTATTATAATATTTAATAAAGCAAGAATAGGGAGATTTGATAAGACAAATCTTTTTTTATTTCTATTATCTTCAGAGACTATTTTTGACATAGCAGTAGGTAGACCAAATTGAGAGATATTTACAAGTAACATGAAGGTAGGATAAATACTCATATATATACCTAAAGTGCTTGCAGATAAATGTCTTGTAAGGATTATTTTTATTACTAAACTAAATAATTTTGTGATCATTCCACCTATAATTAGAATGATTGTTGTGCGTAATAATTTATTTTTCATAGTAAAACTTATGAAATTTTACATTTTTTATGTTTATTTTTATAAAATATGATATTATATTAATAGTAGGATAGGGGTTTGTCTAGATTGAGGTGTGTATAAATGGATAACGTTATTGAATTATTAACATCTAAGGAGGTTATTGTTGTCTATATCGTTATAGCAGTAGCTTGTCTTTTATGTTTTATTATTTATTTGGTTGATCGTAATCAAGATAAGAGAAAGAGAAAACAAAATACTAAAGAATTAAATAGATTAGTTGAAGATGTAACTGAAGCAAATGAAGCATTAGATGCGGTTGAAGCACAAACTAATGTTGAGACTCCTGCAGTAGATCCTAATGCTGCTGTGTCTCCTGAAATAGTTGCTGATGATGTTGATGTTGTTGGTGAAGATTTCACTGCACAAATACCTGTAGGTGCTATTCAAGAAGAACAACAAAAGTTTATGCCTGAACCTGCTGATTTACAAGCATACAATAGTAACTTTGCTGAAGAGTTAGAAGATGATACTCCAATTCGTGAGGAACAACCAATTGTTGCGAATAGTGAGATTGCTCCTATGGTTACTGAAGCTCCAGTTGAAGTTCCAACTGAATTACCAACTGAAATGCCAACTGAAGCACCATTTGCTCCTATTGAAGATAATATGGTATTAGATCAAATGAATTCAGTAGTTACAGAAGCTGCTCCTGCAGTAGATGTACCAGAAGAAGATTTAACTGTTCAAGATCAATCTTTAGTTCCTGAAAGAGAAAGAATTGAAGAAATTGTTTATACAAATGCAGAACCAACTGAAGAAGAAGCTACTCGTGAATTACAAAAGATTACTGAAGAATTAGAGAAAGCAGCACAAGAAGAAACTCCAATGGAACCAATTGAACCAGAACAACCTGTAGAAACAGTAGAACAACCAGTTGACGTTGTACCTGATGAAATTAATGTACCAGTTCCTGAAGAAGTAGTTCCTGAAGCTGCACCAGTAGAAGAGAATTTAGTTCAAGAGACAATGGAAAATATTCCAACTCCTGAAATACCTGTACCTGATGTACCAGTAGCTGAAGAAGTAGCTCCAGAAGTACCTGTTGCTGATGTACCCGTAGCTGAAGAAGTAACTCCTGAAGTACCTGTTACAGAAGAAGTAAATGATAATAATATTGATGTTGCTAGATATGAAAATGATCAAGAAGAAAATGCAATTATCAGTTTAGATGAATTAGAACGTAAGAGTGAAGAGATGTATGCAGCTAATGAAGAAACTCAATATGCTGATGAAGGTAATGAACCAATTAGTCTAGAAGATTTAGAAAATCGTAGACAACAAATTGTTAATTCTGAAATTAATGAAGAAGTTCCTGCTGCAGAAGAAGTTAATGTTCCTGAAGAATTACCAGTAACTGAAGAATTAGAAGATGGTAATAACCCAGTAGCAGTTGAAGAAACTCCAGTAGAAGAACCTAAGAATGAAGTTGAAGAATTAGAAACTGAAGAATTAACATTCGATGATCATGAAGAATCTAAACGTAAATTTAAGAGTACACCTTTCATTTCACCAGTATTTGGATTTGATAGAAGTAATAGTATTTCTAATCTTGAAAGAGTTGCTCAAAAAGAAAAAGCAGATAAGTTCTTATCTAACTTAAAAGACTTACAAAATAGATTAAATTCGAATTAAAAACTTGATTAATTTCAAGTTTTTTTAATTACTGAATTATACTTTATCAATGTTTAGAATATGCTTTTCTAAACATTTTTTGTATGATATAATACTTAAGAACTTTGAGGGGTGATACTTATGAAGAGTGTTGGTATATATACTTTAGGATGTAAGGTTAATACTTATGAATCTGAATTTATAATGAATGAATTAAAGAATCATGGTTACGAAATAAAAGATTTTGATGATGTATGTGATGTTTATATTATTAATACTTGTACTGTTACTAATACTAGTGATAGTAAGTCTCGTAAGATGATTAATCAAGCTATTAGAAAGAATCCTAATGCATGTATAGTAGCAATGGGATGTTTTATTGCGACTAATATGGATACTAAGATAGATGGTTTAGATATAGCAATAGGTAATAAAGATAAAAATAGAATAGTTGAATTATTAGATGAGTATTTTAAAAATAAGAAGACTATTATTGATTCATATAGTGGAAGATTAAATGAATTTGAAGATATGTTTATATCTGAATTTCCTGGTAGAACACGTGCTTTTGTTAAGATACAAGATGGTTGTGATAACTTCTGTAGTTATTGTATTATTCCTTTTGCAAGAGGTAAGTGCCGTAGTAAAGATTTTAATAAAGTAATTGAAGAGATTAAGGCACTTGTTAAGAATGGATATAGAGAAGTTGTATTAACTGGTATTCATACTGGTCATTATGGTAATGATTTAGATAAGTCTTTTGCTGATTTATTAAATGAATTAGTAAAGATTGATGGACTTGATAGATTACGTATTAGTAGTATTGAAACTACTGAATTAAATGATGATGTATTAAATGTATTACGTAATAGTAAAGTTATAGTTAATCATTTACATATACCATTACAAGCAGGTAGTAATGAAATATTAAAAGCTATGAATCGTAAATATGATTTAGATTTCTTCTTTAATAAGATAGCTGAAATACGTTCTATTAGACCTGATATTGCGATAAGTACTGATGTAATAGTAGGTTTTCCTGGTGAGACTGAAGAGTTATTTCAAACAACAATGGATACTTGTAGAAAACTAGAGTTTAGTAAGATACATGTATTTCCATATAGCGAACGTAAAGGAACTAAATCATCATATATGTCTGGTAAATTAGATAATGCGACTAAGAAAGATAGAGCAAGAAGATTAATTGAATTATCTAAAGAATTAGAAATTAATTATATGAAGAAATTTATTGGTTCTGATGTAGAGGTATTAATTGAAGAATATAAAGATGGATGTTCTTTTGGACACACAGGAAACTTTTTATATGTTAAAATAAATCATGAGTGTAATCATAATGAGATGGTTACTGTTAAAGTTAAAGATATAGATTATCCGTATGTAATTGCGGATTAAGAATAGGAGGTACTATGAGTAGTCTTAAGGGTAAATTTACAAAAACTATATTTCAAAATCATAGTACTGGATATACGATTGGTATTATAAAAGTATCTGATACTGATAGTGAAGAATTAGCTGAATATATTAATCGTAGTATTACTTTTACAGGTTATTTTCATGAATTAAATGAAGTAGATACTTATGAGTTTTTTGGTAAGATAGTTCAACATGAAAAGTATGGTGAACAATTTCAAGTAGAGAGTTATGATCGTTGTAGACCAGAGAGTAAAAATTCTATTATAGAGTTTTTAACTAGTGGTTTATTTAAAGGTATTGGAGAAAAGAAAGCTAAATCTATAGTTGATGTTTTAGGAGCGGATACTCTTAAGATTATATTAGAAACCCCTGATAACCTTATTTTGATACCGGGTATTACTAAAGCTAATGTTGATACATTACATAATAGATTAAAAGAGTATGAAGCTAGTTATCAAGTAATTATGAAATTAGGGGATATGGGCTTTTCTACTAAAGACTCTATGCTTATTTATAATACTTATAAGGGTAAAACAATAGATATTATATCTGAAGATATTTACAGAATAGTTTATGATGTATTTGATATTGGTTTTAAAAAGATTGATATGATTGCATTAAATAATGGCGTAGAAAAAGATGCATTAATTAGAGTATGTGCAGCGACTACTTATATTATGGATGAAGTAAGTAATGCTTATGGACATAGTTATTACTATTATGAAGAAATACTTAATTATTTGAATAGGGTATTAGGTATTAGTATTTCTAGTGATTTATTTGATCAAGCAATAATAAAACTTGAAGCTGATTCTAAGATAGTCGAAAAAGAGGGACGTTATTATTTAAAAGAGATGTATCAAGCTGAATGTTTGATTGTTAAAAGATTTAGATTACTTGCAAATAATGAAGGTATTACTAGTAAGAAAATTGATGATGTTATTGCAGAATTAGAGGAACATTTTGGTATCTCTTATAATGAGGAACAAAGAAGAGCAATAATAGATAGTTATGAGAAAGATTTCTTAATTATTACTGGAGGTCCTGGTACTGGTAAAACTACTATTATGAAGGGTATTTGTGAAGTATATAGAGAACTAAATAAACTTAGTTATGAGAGATTACAAGAAAAAGTAGCTTTACTTGCACCTACTGGTAGAGCTGCTAAAAGAATGAGTGAAACTAGTGGACTTAGAGCTAGTACAATTCATCGTTTCTTAAAATGGAATAAAGAAAATAATAAATTCCAAGTTAATGAATATAATAAGAGTAAGGTAGAGTTTGTTATTATCGATGAAGCTAGTATGATAGATACTTATTTAATGGCTTCATTACTTCGTGGTATTAGTGCGAATTGTAAGATTGTAATGGTTGGTGATGATCATCAATTACCTTCAGTAGGTCCTGGTCAATTATTACATGATTTAATAGATAGTGAAAAACTACCTGTTGTTAAACTAGAACAATTATATCGTCAAGGGGCTGACTCAAATATCATTAGTTTAGCTTATGATATTCGTAACGGTTGTGTTAAGCGTGATATCTTCAATGAAGAAGAAGACCTAACTTTTATTCCTAGTTCTCCAGAAGAAGTTATTTCTAATATTATGGAGATTAGTGAAACTTATAAAGATTATAATTATAAAGATTTTCAAATACTTGCACCTATGTATAAGACTATATGTGGTATTGATGAGATTAATAAGAAATTACAAGATATATTTAATCCTAAGAGTAAGACTAAAAAAGAAATGCGTATTGGAGAAGTCGTATTTAGAGAAGGGGATAAAGTTATTCAATTAACTAATATGCCTGATGATAATGTATATAATGGAGATATCGGAATAATATCTCGAATTACTAGTAGTCCTAAAAAAGAAATAGAAATAGAATTTGATTATAATTCTGTTAGATATACACCTTCTAATTTTAGTAATTTTAGACTTGCTTATGCGATTAGTATACATAAAGCTCAAGGTAGTGAGTTTTCTATTGTAATAATGCCTGTTGTACGTAATTATAATAAAATGTTATATCGTAAACTTGTTTATACTGGTATTACTCGTAGTAAGAAGAAATTATTCTTAATAGGTAATTTAGATGCTTTAGATGTAGCTGTTGCGAATACTGAGAGTGATATTAGAAGAACTACAGTTAAAGAATTCTTAGTTAATGGTATAAAGTAATTATTTTTACTCATAATAAATATGAGGTGAAATAATGAAAAATAAAACTATGGTTATTATGGCTATGATTGGGACTGGAGTATATATGGGATATAGTTATCTTATGAAGAATCCAGAGATGAAAAAGATGATTAAACAGAAAGCTAAATGCGCAACAAAGAAACTATATGAAAAGTTAGATGATATGGATTAAGAAAACATTTATGTTTTCTTTTTCTTTTGACTAAAATGTCGTTAGTGTGTTACACTTAACTAGCATAAGATGTACCCTAATATGTTGAAATATAAGGGTTTCAAAGTAAAATTATGTAAGGTAACGTTGAAATATTGAAAATATAACGATATAATAAAAATGAATTATTAGGAGTGATAACATAATGGCAGAAAAAAAATATGATGCAAGTTCGATTAAAATACTAGAGGGATTAGAAGCTGTCAGAAAACGTCCTGGTATGTATATTGGTTCTACTGATAAGAGAGGATTACATCATCTTATTTGGGAAATCGTTGATAACTCTGTAGATGAAGCAATCAATGGATATGGAGATTATATTAAGATTACTCTTCATTCTGATAAATCTTGTAGTGTAGAAGATCATGGTCGTGGTGTTCCGGTTGATATGCATGAATCTGGTAAGAGTGCTGCTGAAGTAATCTATACTGTGTTACATGCAGGTGGTAAATTCGAAGCTGATGGATATAAAGTATCAGGAGGTCTACATGGTGTAGGTTCTTCTGTTGTTAATGCTTTATCTAAGTGGATGGAAGTTACTATTAAGAGAGATAAGAAAGAATATTATATTCGTTTTGAAAATGGTGGACATACTGTTAAACCATTAAAGGAGATTGGAACTGCTAGAACTACTGGTACTACTGTACGTTTCTTACCAGATCCTGAAATCTTTAGTGCAACTAATTTTTCATATACTACTGTATGTGAGAGAATGCAAGAAAGTGCTTTCTTACTAAAGGGTATTACTATTGAAGTAGTAGATGAAGAAGATGAACGTAGTTGTAAATTCTGTTATGAACGTGGAATTGAAGAGTTTGTTGAAGATTTAAATAAGGGTAAGAATGCTCTTCATAATGTATTTAGTTTTGATGCGGTTAAAGATAATATTGAAGTAGATATATCTATGCAATATACAGATACTTATAATGAAAATATTGTAAGTTTCGTTAATAATGTTAAAACCATTGATGGTGGTACTCATGAAGTTGGGTTTAAAACAGCTTTAACTAAAGTATTTAATGATTACGCTAAGAGTAATGGTTTTATTAAAGGTAATGCTGGTAATTTAGATGGTAGTGATGTTCGTGAAGGATTAACTGCTATTGTAAGTTTAAAGATTCCTGAGAATTTATTACAATTTGAAGGACAAACTAAAGGTAAACTTGGTACTCCACAAGCTAAGAGTGCAGTAGAGAGTGTAGTTACTGAGAAACTTCGTATTTATTTAGAAGAGAATCGTGCTATTGCGACTGAAATAATTAATAAGAGTTTAAAGAGTAAGATAGCAAGAGAAGCTGCTCGTAAAGCTCGTGAAGATGCTCGTAAGGGTACTAAGAAAAACAATAAAGAGAGAAGTTTAAGTGGTAAACTTGCTC
This sequence comes from uncultured Bacillota bacterium, assembly GCA_946407495.1. GTDB lineage: Bacteria > Bacillota_I > Bacilli_A > RF39 > UBA660 > RUG14891. The sequence goes on from CAMJOB010000003.1 coordinate 45,879, forward strand.
CTGCTCAAAGTAAAGATAGAACTAAAAAAGAACTATTCTTAGTCGAGGGAGATTCTGCTGGTGGTTCTGCTAAACAAGGGCGTGACCGTGCATATCAAGCAATCCTTCCTCTTCGTGGTAAAGTTTTAAATACTGAGAAGACTAGAGAAGATGAAATCTTAAAGAATGAAGAAATTAATACAATGATTTATACTATTGGAGCTGGATATGGATCTAACTTCGATATTAAAGATTGTGAATATAATAAAGTCATTATCATGTCCGATGCTGATGAAGATGGAGGACATATCCAATGTCTATTATTAACATTCTTCTATAGATATATGAAACCATTAATTGAAGATGGTAGATTATTTGTAGCTTTACCTCCTTTATTTAAGATTCAAAGTGGTAAAGAAGTAGAATATGCATATACAGTAGAAGAGATGAAAGAAAAGTCTAAAGGCAAAAAATGTGATATTCAACGTTATAAAGGTCTTGGTGAAATGAACGCAGATCAATTATGTGAAACAACAATGAAACCAGGAAGTAGAACTTTAATTAGAGTTAACATTGAAGATGCACAATTAGCTGAGAAGAGAGTATCTATTCTTATGGGAGACGATGTACCTCCTAGAAAAGAATGGATTGAAGAGAATGTTGAATTCTCTTTAGAAGACGACTATGAGATTTAGGAGGTAGGACGAATATGGCAAAGAAGAAGACAGAAACACAAGAAGTATTAGAAAAAATATTTGACTATACTCTAGAAGATATCATGGGAGAGAGATTTGGAAGTTATTCCAAATATATTATTCAAGATCGTGCAATACCAGATGCTAGAGATGGTTTAAAACCAGTTCAAAGACGTATCTTGTATTCAATGCATAAAGAACATAACACATATGATAAAGGTTACCGTAAGTCTGCTAAGACTGTCGGAGACGTTATAGGTAACTATCACCCTCATGGTGATACTTCTATCTATGATGCAATGGTTCGTATGAGTCAACCTTGGAAGACTAGACTTCCATATATCGATATGCATGGTAATAATGGATCTATCGATGGTGATAGTCCTGCTGCTTATCGTTATACTGAAGCAAGATTATCTAAGATTTCTAATGAAATGCTTAGAGATATAGATCGTGATACAGTAGAGTTTGCACCAAACTTTGATGATACAACTACTGAACCAACTGTATTACCTGCAAGATTCCCTGCATTATTAGTTTATGGTGCTCAAGGTATTTCTGCAGGATATGCGACTAATATTCCAACTCATAACTTAAATGAGGTTGTTGACGCAACAATTTATAGAATTGATCATCCTGATTGTACTTTGGAAGAGTTAATGCAATTTGTTAAAGGTCCGGATTTTCCTACTGGTGGTGTAGTAGAAGGAATTGATGGAATTAAAGAAGCCTATAAAACTGGACGTGGAAGAATAGTAATTAAATCACGTTATAGTTTTGAAGAGAGTAGTAATGGATTATCTTTAGTAATTACGGAGATTCCATTTGAAAGTAATAAAGCACTTACTGTTAAAAAGATTGACGATATTAGAATTGATAAGAAGATTGATGGAATTGTTGAAGTTCGTGATGAATCAGCAGCTGATGTAAGAATTGTTATTGATTTAAAGAAAAACTGTAATCGTGAATTAGTATTAAATTATTTATTAAAGAATACTGATATGCAAATTAGTTATAACTTTAACGTTGTAGCTATAGTTAATAGAAGACCTAAATTATTAGGACTTGCTCAAGCATTAGATGCTTTTATCGCATTCCAAAAAGAAGTTGTTAGACGTCGTACTGAATTTGATTTAAGACATGCTGAAGCAAGATTCCATATCGTTGAAGGTTTAATTAAATGTATTTCTATTCTTGATGAAGTAATTAGAGTAATTCGTGCTTCTAAGAATAAGGCTGAATCTAAAGAAAACTTAATGAAAGAATTTGGATTTACTGAGCCTCAAGCAGAAGCTATTGTTACATTACAATTATATAGATTAAGTAATACTGATGTAGTTGCATTAGAAAATGAATTAGAGCAATTAAAGAAACAAATAGAAGCTTTAAAAGCTATTCTTGCATCTGAAAAAGTATTAATGAATTATATTAAACATGATTTAAGAGAAGTAAATAAAGAGTATGTTACTCCTAGACTTACTGATATTAAAGAAGAGATTAGTGAAATTAAGATTGATGCTGATGCTATGATACCTAAAGAAGATGTAGTAGTTGTTGTAACTAAAGATGGTTACTTAAAACGTACTTCATTTAGAAGTTATCAAGCTTCTCAAGCAGAAGATTTAACATTAAAAGAAAATGATTATGTTATTGGTTTATATGAGATGAATACAACTGATGTATTACTTGTATTTACTAGTGGTGGTAATTACATGCATATACCAGTACATATGATTCCAGATCTTAAATGGAAAGATATGCCAAAACATGTAAGTAATATTATAGAGATGCCTGCAGAAGAAGTAGTAGTAAGTGCTATTCCTGCATATCAATTTGAATCTCCAAAGAATATTATTACAGTTACTAAGAATGGTATTGTTAAACGTTCTAGTATGAAAGAATTTAAACTTCAACGTTATTCTAAAGCTTCAAGTTGTATGAAGATTAAAGAAGACGATGAATTATTAGATGCTTTTGTAGAAGACTATAATACATTAATGATGATTACTGATTCTGGTTATACATTAACATTCCCAACAGATGATATTCCAGTAATGGGTGTTAAAGCTGCTGGAGTTAAGGGTATGATGATGAAGAAGGATAAGGTAGTATCTAGTTGTACATTTGATTATAATAAGCATGAATTTATGAGTGTTATTACTGATAAAGGTACTGCTAAGAGAGTTAGATTAAATGAATTTGAAATATCTTCTAGAACTCGTCGTGGTGTACTTGCAATTAGAGAAGTTAAATCTAATCCATATAAGATATTAAAAGCATTTATTGTTGATAATAAGAATCAATTAGGATTAAAGAATGGTGAAATTACATTTGTTAAAGTAACTGAATGTCCTATTGCTGATAGATATAGTACTGGTTCTGCTATTTCTAAACATGCATTAAGTGATGCATTCGTTGTTAGTGAATTAAGTACTGCTAATGAAGTAGAAGATACAATAGATGTTGGTAATGTAGAATCTAATAATGAAGAACCTGTAATTATAGAGCAATTAGAGGTGGAAGAAAAACCATCTAAGAAAGATAAGATATCTTTATCTGAAATAGATGATAGATTAATGACAATTGATGATTTCTTAGATTAGGAAGTGAATAACTTCCTTTTCTTTTTCATAAATTTAAATAGGTGATGTTTATGTCTAAAGAAAACTTTAAATTATTCGCAAGGAATCATCCGGAATTAATTAGTAGTGTAATGAATGGATCTACTTCATGGCAAAAGCTATATGAGTTATATGATATATATGGTGATAATAGTGACATATGGAGTAAGTATATTACTAGTACTAGTGATGTTTCTTTTAAAGAAGTTTTTAATAAAGTAAAAAATATAGATATGGATTCATTTCAAAAGGGTATTGATAATCTACAAAAGACTATTGGGATGATACAAAACTTTGGTGGTAAGAGTGTTACTCCTTATGTACCTAGAGAGGTATATCACTCTATGGAGGATTAATGGATTTATATACGATTCATTATATTAAGACTCATGAATTAATATATAAATATCTACGTGAGGATTCACATTGGTATAGATACTTACATAGAGATTCGAAATATATAAAAGTAGTAGAGGAAGAAGCTAAGAAATATTTTAAAGTTACTAGTGAAGATAAAATTAAACAGTTATCTGATAGGATAGAGATGATTTCGCAATTTCTTCATATTCTAAATGGGTAATTTTATGTTATGATAAGGACATGGAAGAGTTATTAGACAAAGTTGAACAATTAAAGAGTGAATTAGATAGGAACGAACATGTGGTACGTATTAAGGAACTTAATAAGGAACTTAAGAAAGATACTGAATTAATGGGACTAATTGATGAGTATCGAATTCATCCTAGTGAGGAATTAAAGATGCGTATTTATAGTAATCCTATATTTGCTGAATATAAAGTAGAGGAGAATGAGATTAATTTTCTTATTCTTTCTATTCGTAGTGAATTAAAAAATATAAAAGGAAGTAAGGGATGTTCTAGATGAAAGTAATTAGTGGTAAATATAAAGGTAGAAATATACAAGGATATGATATTGATGGGACTAGACCTACAATGGATAGAGTAAAAGAATCGTTATTCGCAATGATTCAAAATTATATTCCAGAAGCTACTGTGTTAGATTTATTTTCTGGTAGTGGTAATCTTGGAATAGAAGCTTTATCTGAAGGTGCTAAATATGCTTATTTAGTAGATAAGAATCATAAGGCTTGTTCTGTTATTAAAAATAATTTAAGTACTATCGGTATTAATGATGCGGATGTATTAAATATGGATTTTAAGATGGCAATTAAGTATTTATATGAGAAGAATATTAAGATAGATATTTTATTTTTAGATCCTCCATATAAAACTAATTTTATAGAAGAGAGTATTGCTTTACTTAAAGATTATCCTATTTTAAATAAAGATGGAATAATTGTATGTGAGAATGAAAGTTTGGATAGAATTGTTTATCCTTCTAATTTTTCATGTGTTAAGGATAAGAAATATGGTGACAAATATGTAGTCATTCTAAAAGAATTATGATAAAATTACTTTTAGAATAGGTGAAGAGTTTATGAGAAGATTGGATAATAGGGGATTTGCATTTTCTACTATATTATATGGTCTTATGCTTTTAGGTATTATGATCATATTTGTTATTATGAGTACAATGCAAACTAATAGACAAACTAATAAAGATTTTGTAAAAAAGATTGAAGATGAATTAAACCGTTTTAGTTTAACTAATACAAATCTTTCTTCTAGTGGTACTAATACAGATTCTCAAGAATATATTGTTCCAATTGGTGAGTCTGGTTGGTATAAGATTGAACTTTGGGGTGCTGCTGGTGGTGGCTCTGGTACTGGTGGTTTTGGAGCTTATACTTCTGGTTTAATTTGGTTAGAAGAAAATAGACACTTATATTTTTATATCGGTAATCAAGGAAATTGTTCTTCTGCTATAGGTACTGCTTCACAATTATTTAATGGTGCAGGTAGTAGAGGTTCAACCGCAAATAGTTGTTTTGGTGGCGGAGCTACTGATGTTCGTTTACGTGATGGTGCTTGGAATGAAAATTTAGATTATCGTATTATGGTTGCTGCCGGTGGAGGTGGAGGTTCTAACGCTTCTTCTTCAAGAGGTGGTCCAGGTGGTGGTATGGTAGGCTATCCTGGTAGAAACAATAGTACATATGGACCTGATGCTGGTTATTCATTCTTTGGAGTTGGTCAAAATGCTGGTTCTGGTAACTTTGGTGGTGGCGGAGGCGGCTACTGGGGTGGTGCTGCTGGTAATGCTGATAAAGTTGCTGGTGGTAGTGGATCATCATATATCGCTGGATATGCAGGTACTAAATCGCAAGGACAAGCAGCTGGTCCAAATTATGCACTTAATAGGAAAGCTGAAGTAGAACATACTTTATCTGAAGCATCAAAAGCTTCACATACTTATGATGTTGGAGATTTAAATGCTTATTTTGTACATGGATTAATGCTTCCAGGAGTTAATAATTCTAGTGGTAAAGCTAAAATAACAAAGATTTCTTCTGGAGATAGAAATTCTCCACCAGCTGCATATAATGATGCTTTCTCTAAAAAAGTTACTAAAATTAAAGATTGTTATAATTCTTTTGTTTCTCCTACTACTAAACGTAGTTCTGAGATTCAAGTTATGTATAGAGGAGTTAATTATTTATATAATTCAGGTGATGTTAATCGTAATGGTGAAATAAATGATACTACTACTTCTAGTGGTTGTATGGAATATAACTTAAATTCAACTACTTATATTGATGAAATAGGTGTATGGCATGAAGGACGTACAAACAAAGATAATAATAAGAGCCATGTTACTAATCATACTATTTTATTAACATATGAAGATGGTTCTACTAGATATATTGCTTCTAGTAGTACAAATGAATTTAATGAAACTAGTGTAGGGTTACATTATAGTGCTTGGGATCCATCTCCTGATCCTGATCCTTCTCATGATTCTATTATTGCGGATGGTGTTTATTATATTCAATCTGCTTTAGGTGATGTTCATTTCTTAACTAAGACTGCAGATGGAACTGTTAAACTCAGAGTATTTACAGGTGATAATAATCAAAAATGGTCTATTAATGGTATAGGTGGAGGATTCTATAAAATATCATCATTAAATGATTTAAATAATTCTAATACACTTCAAATTGCGGATGGTGCTGAATATAGTGGTAGTGATATTAATATTGCTGAATTTGTTGGTGGCCGTGTTGGTGGATTTGAATGGGAAAAATGGAAATTTAAAAATGGTGGTAGTGGTACATTCTATATAGTATCTGGATTTAATACTAGATTAGCAGCTAGTGATGCATCTTATGCTAGTATCTTAGATTCTAGTTATAATACTACTAAGTCATTAAAATCATTGGCAGCCTCTGGTTCTGGATATCAAAATAACGCTCAACGTTTTAAATTAATTAATGCAACATATTAAAAAAATATAGTATTTTTACTATATTTTTTCTTTTTATTTTTTTATTAGCACAAATAGTTGACAAGTGCTAAAAAGAGTAATAGAATATTATTAGCACTTGAATAAAATAAGTGCTAGGAGGTTGATGTTATGTTGACTGAAAGACAAAGTAAAATTTTAAAATACATCGTTGAGAAATACATTAAAGAACCTGTACCTGTTGGTTCTAAAATCTTATCGAAAGTTTTAAAATGCTCCAGTGCAACAGTTCGTAATGAAATGTCTGCTTTGGAAGACTTAGGATTACTTGAAAAGACTCATACATCTTCAGGTAGAGTTCCTAGTGAAGCTGGTTATCGTTTCTACGTAGATAACTTAATGGAACTTAAGAAAATGAATGCTGAAGATATGATGAGACTACAAATTGTCTTCAAGAATCAACAACTTGCCTTATCAGATACTATTGCTCAAAGTTTGCAAATTATATCTGATATGACCAATTATACTACCGTAGTATTAGGTGGTAATTCTCATGAGAACCTTTTAAAACAAATAGAAGTAGTTCCTATTGATGAAGAAAGTATGGTAGTCGTTATTGTTACTGATAAAGGTCATGTAGAACATAAGAGTATTAAGTTACAAGATGTATCTACTGAAGAAGTAAAGAAGACTGTAAGTTTAATCAATAATCTTATATCTGGAACTCCAATTGATGAAGTTAGTGCGAAATTAGAGTTCGAAATTAAACCTATTATAGGAAACTATGTAAAACAACATGAGCAACTATACAACGCTTTCTATCATGTATTTAATGATTATTCTTCTCATGATGTTAATGTTATGGGTAGAACAAAGATGTTAGAACAACCTGAGTTCTCTAATAATATTGAGAAAATTAAAAATGTCTTTAATAAATTAGAAGATAAAGACATACTTAATAGTATTGAAGAAGATGGAGATAATAACATTAAAGTATACATCGGAGGAGAAAGTAAGATCGATGATGATGTAACGGTTATTAAGACTCGTTTCAAGAATGGAAATGAAGAGGGTACAATAGCAATTATTGGACCTAAGAGAATGGAATATGACCGAGTTGTCGGAATGTTAGAGTACATGAAAGAGAATATTGAAAGGTAGGTCGTTATGAAAAAGAAACAAGTCGTAGAAGAACTACAAGAAGAAAAAGTAGTTGAGCAACCACAAGAAGTTGCTGAAGATAAAAAGAATGAAGCAATGACTGATTTAGAAAATCAAATGCTTGCTTTAGAAGAAGAGAATAAAAAACTTGTAGATCAATTAAAAAGATCTCAAGCTGAACTTATTAATTATAGAACACGTAAGGATAAAGAGGTTGCTGATTTATTAAAGTACTCTAATCAAAAATTGATTACGGATTTAATACCTATAATTGATAATTTTGAAAGAGCTATTAAGTTAGACGATAATAATCTTACTGATGAGTTAAGTAAATTCTTAGTAGGATTTAAAATGATATATTCATCTTTAGCATCTACATTAAAAAATTATGGTGTTGAAGAAATTTCTAGACAAGGTGAAATATTTGATCCTAGTCAAGAACAAGCTCTTCTTACTGATTGTGTAGAAGAGATGGAAAACGAAGCTGTTATTGAAGTATTACAAAAGGGTTATAAATTATATGATCGTGTAATTCGTGCAGCAAGCGTTAAAGTAAATCAAAAATAAAGGAGAGATAATATATGAGTAAAATAATTGGTATCGATTTAGGTACAACTAACTCTTGTTGTGCAGTCTTAGAGGCTGGTGCACCAAAAGTTATTCCAAATCCAGAAGGAGGAAGAACAACTCCATCTGTAGTTGCATTTAAAAATGGTGAAAGAATAGTAGGTGACAATGCAAAACGTCAAGCTATTACTAACCCTAATACAGTATCTTCTATTAAACGTTTAATGGGTACTGATAAAAAAGTTGAATTAGAAGGAAAGAAATATACTCCAGAAGAAGTTTCTGCAATGATCCTTTCTTATATTAAAGATTATGCTGAAAGTTATTTAGGAGAAAAAGTAGAGAAAGCAGTTATTACAGTTCCTGCATACTTTACTGATAGTCAAAGACAAGCTACTAAGAATGCTGGTAAGATTGCTGGTCTAGAAGTTGAACGTATTATCAATGAACCAACAGCTGCTGCATTATCTTATGGTCTTGAAAAAGAAGAAGGTCAAACAATTCTTGTTTATGACTTAGGTGGTGGTACTTTCGATGTATCTATCCTTGAATTAGGTGATGGTGTATTCGAAGTTAAAGCTACTAATGGTAATAACCACTTAGGTGGAGATGATTTCGATGAAAGAATCATTGAATACTTAGTTAAAGAATTTAAGAAAGAAAATGGTGTAGATTTATCTAAAGATAAAATGGCTATGCAACGTTTAAAAGAAGTTGCTGAAAAAGCTAAGAAAGATTTATCTGGTGTAACTTCTACACAAATTAGTGCTCCATTCATTACTCAAGGAGAAGATGGTGGACCATTACACTTAGACGTAACATTATCTCGTGCTAAGTTCGAAGATTTAATTAGTGATTTAGTAGAATCTACTTTAGATCCAGTTAAGAAAGCATTAAAAGATGCTAAGATGACTAAGAATGATATCGACAAAGTAATCTTTGTTGGTGGTTCTACTCGTATCCCTATGGTATATGATTTAATTACTAAAGAATTAGGTAAAGAACCAAGCCGTGAAGTTAACCCTGATGAAGTAGTTGCTATGGGTGCTGCTATTCAAGGTGGAGTTTTAACTGGTGACGTTAATGATATCGTATTACTAGATGTTACTCCATTATCATTAGGACTTGAAACTTTAGGTGGAGTTATGACTACATTAATTCCTCGTAATACAACAATTCCTGCATCTCGTACAGAAGTATTCTCTACAGCTGCAGATAATCAACCAGCTGTTGATATTCACATTCTACAAGGTGAAAGACCAATGGCTGCAGATAATAAGACTCTAGGAAACTTCCAACTTGCTAATATTCCACCTGCACCTAGAGGAGTTCCAAAAATTGAAGTTACATTTGATATCGATGCAAATGGTATCGTTAATGTTAAAGCTAAAGATCTTGGAACTAATAAGGAACAATCTATTACAATTACATCAAGTACTAATTTAACTGATGATGAAATTGAAAAGATGAGAAAAGAAGCTGAAGAAAATAAAGAAGCTGATGAAAAACGTAAAGAAGAAGCTGAAGCTAAGAATGAAGCTGAACAATTAGTATTCCAAACTAAGAAAGCTATTAAAGACTTAGGAGATAAAGTTGATTCTAAGGATAAAGAAGAAGCTGAAGATATCATGAAAGATCTAGAAGAAGCTCTAGAAAAGAATGATATTGATGATATTAAGAAATATAAAGAAAAACTTCAAGAAAAAGCTATGGCATTATCTGCTAAAGTTTATGAAGAAGCTGCAAAGTCTGCTCAAGCTGAATCTAATAATGATTCAGATGATGAAGAAAAATCATCTAAGAAAAAAGATGACGATGTAAAAGAAGCAGATGTTGAAGAAGATTAAGAATGAAAGTAGCCCATTTGGACTACTTCATTCCTGTATAAAGAGGTGATGTGCTATGGCAACAAAGCGTGATTATTATGAAGTCTTAGGTGTTGATAAGAATGCCTCTGATCAAGATATTAAAAGTGCATTTCGTAAAAAAGCTAAAGAGTTCCATCCAGATTTAAATAAAGATAATCCAGATGCAGCAGAAAAGTTTAAAGAAGCACAAGAAGCATATTCCGTTTTATCTGATGAGAATAAGCGTAAGATGTATGATCAATATGGTCATGCAGGAGTAGGTGCTGGAGGTCCTGGAGGAGCCGGTGGATACGGTGGATTCCAAGGTGGTTTTGATGCTGGGGACTTTGATTTTGGCGATATCTTCGATTCTATCTTTGGTGGTGGATTTGGAGGAGGTTTCTCTAACTTTGGTGGTGGAGGAAGTTCTCGTAGTAGAAGTGCTCGTGGTAATGACGTACTTATGCGTATGGATATTACATTTGATGAAGCTATTTATGGATGCGAGAAGAAATTCAACGTTGATGTAGTTGAAGAGTGTGATAGTTGTCGTGGTGCTGGTGGATTTGATAGTGAGACTTGTTCTAACTGTCATGGATCTGGTACAGTTACTACACAACAAAATACAATTCTTGGTTCATTTATGTCTAAAACTACTTGTCCAGAATGTAATGGAAAAGGTAGGACATTTAAGAAAAAATGTAGCGAATGTAATGGAAAAGGACGTATTAAGAAGAATAAACGTTTAACAATTAATATTCCTGCTGGTATTAATACTGGAGACAGACAACGTGTTAGTGGAAAAGGTGGTCCAGGTGTTAATGGCGGAGAAAATGGAGATTTATATTTAGAATTTGTCGTAGGAGAACATAAATACTTTATCCGTGATAATGATGATATTTATTTGGAAGTTCCAATTAATATGATTGATGCTATTACAGGATGTAAGAAAGAGATACCTACACTATATGGAAACGTTAAGATTAATATTCCTGCTGGTACTGATAGTGGTGATAAACAACGTATTCGTGGTAAAGGTGTAGATAATAAATATAATCGTCATAAAGGTGATATGTTTATTGTATTTAAAGTTTATACTCCTAAGAAGATTAGTAAAGATCAAAAGAAACTTATTGATCAATTATCTAAAACTGATTTTGATACGACAGAAATATCTAATTTTGATAAATTTGTTAAAAATAATGATTAGAGAAGTAAAACTTCTCTTTTCTTTTTTTTATTGATAGGTTATAATGATAATAGAGGTGAAGAGTATGGCAAAGAAAACAGATAGTAAAACTAAGAAAAACACTTTAATTCAAGAACAAAATAAAAGTTTATTTATTATTTGTGGTGTGATTATTGCGGTTATTGCTTTAGTTGGTATTCTTACATTAGTTACTAATAACTCTAATGATAAAGCTAAAGTAAATGATCAAGATGGGGTAGTTGACGATTTAGGAGCTTTTAAAGGTAAAACAAAAAAATAAATACGTTTCATACGTATTTTTTTTATGTTGCTTTAGTTAATCTTTGCATGTTAAAATGATTTTGGTAATGATAAGGAGGATTTTATGAATAAAGGTACTAAGGGTGATCAATATACCAAAGAAATTATTGAGAGAATATTAGAAGAGGGTTGTTTAGATAAAAATCCACGTCCTAAGTATAGTGATGGAGTTCCTGCTCATACTTATAGTTATAATCATGGTATGTGTTCTTATGATTTAAGTAAAGGTGAATTTCCATTAATTACTTTAAGACCAATTGCAGTAAGTAAGAGTATTGGTGAATTACTTTGGATTTATCAAGATGAATCTAATAATCTTGATCGTTTAGCTGAATATGGAGTTACATGGTGGGATGAATGGGATTTAGGTGATAGAACTATTGGTGCTTGTTATGGTGAAACAGTTCGTCGTCATCACTTAATGAAAGATTTACTTGAAGGTATTAAGAATGATCCTGATGGAAGAAGACATATTATTAATATGTGGCAAGTAGATGATTTTAAAGAACCTCATGGTTTAAAACCTTGTGCATTTATGACAGTATGGAATGTACGTCATGGTAAAGATGGAGTAGATTACTTAGATATGTGTTTATTCCAAAGAAGTAGTGACTTCTTAACTGCAGGATGTATTAATCAAACTCAATATGTAATACTTCAACATTTAGTTGCTAGACATACAGGATACACTCCTGGTAAATTTACATGGTTCTATGATAATATTCAAATTTATGATAGACATATGGATCAAGCTCATGAAATGCTTAAGAGAGAGCCAATTGATTGTTCTCCAAGAGTAGAGATTAATCCAGATAAGACAAACTTCTATGATATGAGACCAGAAGATATTAAAATCGTTGGTTATCCATTAAAAGAAATAAAAGAAAAAAATCCTCAATTAAAATTTGACTTAGGTATTTAATATGAAAAATGTTACTATGATTGCGGCGATTGGTAAAAACCGTGAACTAGGTAAGAATAATGATTTAATTTGGCATTTACCAGAAGATTTAAAATTCTTTAAAGAACATACTACTGGTAAAGATATAGTAATGGGAAGAAATACATTAAACTCTTTACCTAGAAAACTTAAAGATCGTCATTATGTTATATTAACTAGTCATAATTTAGATGCGGAAGAGGATTGGACTATTGTTCATTCTGTAGATGAATTATTACAATATATTAAATCTCGTGATGAAGAAGTTATGATTATTGGGGGAGCTTCTTTATATAAACAAATGATTCCTTATGCGGAGAAGATGTATCTAACAGAAATTGATGCGGAAGATAAAGATGCGGATGCATATTTTCCAGAGTTTTCTTTAGATGATTGGGATAGTACTATTTTATGTACTCATGAGACTGAAGATAAGGTGTTATATAAGCATTTAGAATATCGTAGAAAATAAAAAGACCTATGGGTCTTTTTTTATTGTTATTTGAGATAAAAAGTGTTATTATTTAGTTAGAAGGAGTGGATAGAATGGATAGAGTAGAACTAAAGAATTGGGCAAAGGAGAAAATTAAAGGAAATATTTGGAAATTATTACCTGCTATTTTAGTTGGTGGCATTATTTCAAATCTTTCATATAGTAAGACTGTTGTTGATGGAAGTACTGTTCAAACAACTACTTATACTTTTGGTTTCTTATTCTTCTTTATTGAAGTTGGTTTAGCTTATTTTATGATAAACTTTATCACAGATAAAGAATATAAGTTTAATGATATCTTTGCTTATTCTAAAGACTTTGGTAAGTTACTATGCGTTGGTATCGTAAGAGCAATCTTCATTGTATTATGGGCATTATTATTAATTGTTCCTGGTATTATTAAAGCATTTGCTTATGCTTTAACACCAATTTTATGTACTGAAGATAAATACAGAGATCTTGGCGTTACTGAAATCCTAAAGAAATCTGAAGAAATGATGAATGGTCATAAAATGGACTATTTCGTATTATGCTTAAGTTTCTTAGGATGGATTATTTTAACACCATTTACTTTAGGAATTCTTTTAATCTGGCTAGCACCTTATATGGAAACTGCTACTACTAAATTCCTATACGATGTTAAATGCGAATACGAAGCAGCAAATGGTGAAGCTAAAGTTGAAACTACTAACAGTGAATTTAAGGCTAATAAGTGCCCTAAATGTGGTGCTAAATTAGAAGCTGATGATAAGTTCTGTACAGCTTGCGGCGAGAAGGTTGAATAAAAAAAATAGTGGGTAACCACTATTTTTTTTGTCTTAATAAACCATTGTGTGTAGAATACGATCTGTATTTTTAAAGTTTTCTTTTGCTATTTCTTTTAATTTGTCTCTACCATATTTTTCTACAACTTCTTCACCAATAGTATCAACATCTTTACCAGCACCTTTTGGTAGAGGAATGTGGATTGAATCACAGATCTTATCAAATTCTTTCAAGAAGATATATCTACTAATAATAGATCCACAAGCAACAGCTAGATTCTTATCTTCGGCTTTAGTCATAAAAGTTATTCCTCTTTGAATTTCTGGAATGCCTCTTAGATATTCATAATATCTTGCTTCTCTTGCAAATTCATCAATAATTATATAATCAACTTTAGGCTTTTCTTCTTGCATTAATTGATATAGAACTTTATTATGCATAATTGATTTAATTTTATTCATATTTAGTTCTTTAGTATATTTTTCATTATATTCTTTATTACTTAGAATAATACTTCTATATTTTATTTTCTTAGCAATTTCTGGAGCAATTTTCTTTATTTTTTCATCATCAATCTTTTTAGAATCTTGTACTCCTAAACTTTCTAGGAATGGAATATCATCTTTTGTAACGTATGTAGCAGTAACTACGATAGGTCCGAAATAATCTCCAGTACCAACTTCATCGCTACCTACAGAATTACAATTATAATATTTTTCTGCTTTCTTTTTATTTTCTTCTTGTTTTTCTTTTGTGTTTTCTAAAGCGACTCCCCACATAGCTGCATCTACATCAGCACTAGTTCCTTGGAACATACATTTTCCAGATTCATATAAAGTGATTACTGTATCTTCTTCTTGTGCTTGAAATACAACGTATGGAATTACTTTATCACGTTTTTTATCTTTGTAGTATTCAATCATTTTTTCTTTAATTTCATCGTTAACTTTGATTACAACATTCATGTGGTTCACCTCGAACTTATTATAGCATATTTTATGGTATATTTTTTAAAAATAGTTTATAATTAAAGAAGGTAGGTGGAAGTATGAACGTTTTTGATATTACAATTATTATTTTCATATTATTATTTGGTGTAGAAGGATTTAAAAATGGTGTTATAAAGACTGGTGTTTCATTTATTGGAATGCTTATAGTATTTTTTATTAGTTATACATTTAAAGGTTTAGTTGGAGATCTGTTATGTAAGTGGTTCCCTTTCTTTACTTTTGGAGGAAGCTTAAAAGGACTAATATCAATAAACATTTTAATGTATGAATTAGCAGGATTCTTTGTATTATTCTGTATACTTAGTGGTTTATTTCATATTGTTTTTTCTACTAGTAGATTTTTACAAAAGATTGTTAATGCGACTATTATATTAGTTCCTATATCTGCTTTAGGTGGATTTGTAATTGGATTAATTAGAGGTTTTGTTGTTACATTATTAATACTTTTAGCTTTACTAATTCCATGTCATCAATTTGATATGTTTATGGATAGTCAAGTTGCGAATACTATTTTATATAAGATACCAGTATTATCTGATTATGTAAGTGATATTTCTAAATCATTAGTTGAAGTTACTGATTTAGTTAGTGATATTCATGATAAGAAGCTAACTAAGAATGAAGCAAATTTACAATTAATAGATACTATGATAAAATATGATGTAGTCGATGTTGAGACTGTTAAAGAAATTGAAAAGGCTGAAAAGCTAGAAGATATTGAAGGTATTCACGAATACTTAGAAAATTATAAATAGGAGGGACATATGAAACATTTAGAAGAAGGAAAAGATTTTGATTCTATTATTGGTAAGGGTAGAGTTGTTGTAGACTTTTATGCTGATTGGTGTGGTCCTTGTAAGATGTTAGGACCTGTAATTGAGGCTGTTAGTAAAGAACATGATGATATTACTTTTTTAAAAGTAAATGTAGATGACTTTGGAGAAATAGCTATGAGATTTGGTATTATGTCCATTCCTTGTGTTAAAGTTTTTGAGAATGGAAATGAAATTAAATCTAATGTAGGGTTCATGGATAAGAATCAATTTGAAGACTTTATAAAATAAGTCTTTTTTTTTTCTTAAAAAATTGTTATGATAATTACGTGGCATAATAGGGAGGTAGATCTATGAAATATGTATATTTATTCAGTGAAGGTAATGCAAATATGCGCGAACTTCTTGGAGGTAAAGGCGCAAATTTAGCAGAAATGACTAATATAGGGTTACCTGTACCACAAGGTTTCACTATTACTACTGAGGCATGTACTCAATATTATGAAGATGGAAGAGAAATCAATGATGAAATCCAAAAACAAATTAATGAGTACATTAAGAAAATGGAAAAGATTACAGGAAAGAAATTTGGAGATAAAGAAAATCCATTATTAGTTTCTGTAAGAAGTGGAGCAAGAGCTTCAATGCCAGGTATGATGGATACAATCTTAAATCTTGGTTTAAACGAAGATGTTGTTGAAGTTATTGCTAAGAAGAGTAACAATCCAAGATGGGCTTGGGATTGTTATAGAAGATTCATTCAAATGTATTCTGACGTAGTTATGGAAGTAGGTAAGAAATACTTTGAAGAATTAATCGATGCCATGAAAGCTAAAAAGGGTGTTAAACAAGACGTTGAATTAACTGCTGAGGATTTAAAAGAATTAGCTGGTCAATTCAAGGCTGAGTATAAGAAGAAAATAAAGAAAGATTTCCCAAGTGATCCAAAAGAACAATTAATGGGAGCAATCAAAGCAGTATTTAGAAGTTGGGATAACCCACGTGCTAACGTATATCGTCGTGATAACGATATTCCTTATTCTTGGGGAACTGCTGTTAATGTTCAATCAATGGCTTTTGGTAATATGGGTGATGATTGTGGAACTGGTGTTGCTTTCACAAGAGATCCTGCTACTGGAGAAAAAGGTCTATTTGGTGAATTCTTAACAAATGCACAAGGTGAAGACGTTGTTGCAGGAGTTCGTACTCCAATGAAGATTGCTGAAATGGAACAAAAATTCCCAGAAGCATTCAAACAATTTAAAGAAGTTTGCAAGACTCTAGAAAAACATTATAGAGATATGCAAGATATGGAATTTACTGTTGAACATGGAAAACTATACATGTTACAAACACGTAATGGTAAGAGAACTGCTAAAGCTGCATTAAAGATTGCATGTGATTTAGTAGATGAAGGAATGAGAACTGAAGAAGAAGCTGTTTCTATGATTGATCCTAGAAACTTAGATACTTTACTTCACCCTCAATTTGATACAAAAGCATTAAAGGCTGCAAAACCAATTGGTAAAGGTTTAGGAGCATCTCCTGGAGCTGCTTGTGGTCAAA
>CAMJOB010000004.1 GCA_946407495.1 uncultured Bacillota bacterium
TCACGCACTATCATCTTTTTATAGACAACTTCTTCAATAGTAAGACCTGTTTCTGCTGTAAGTTGTTCGTTTACAGCACGTATCTTATCTATATCTTCACGAGGAATATAAATAGTTTGACCATCAGTATTTGTTTGTATGAACTTTAATCGTGGACAAACTTTAACCCAACGTTCAGCCCACATACAAATAAATAATTGACCTGCTACTGTTGTTTTAAATGTATACAATGGATCGTATAAGAAAGAAGTTTCTTCCTTACTTTTACCGTATGTTCCATTAAGAATAAGTTTATATCCTTCAATAAGAACATTATCCCTTAATTCTTTTGCTTTAT
Organism: uncultured Bacillota bacterium; assembly: GCA_946407495.1. Taxonomy (GTDB): domain Bacteria; phylum Bacillota_I; class Bacilli_A; order RF39; family UBA660; genus RUG14891. The sequence continues at coordinate 338 of CAMJOB010000004.1, forward strand.
GTTTTTCATTTAATCTAGTATCAATAAACCCTATATATTGTTCATTGAATACAGGACCAAGATGTTCAGGATATAATTTAAGAGATTTACTTATACTAGGATATAGTGTAATTGTGTTATATATACTAAGATAAATGATTGTATATAAGTCAATAGGTTTTCCCTATTAGTTCAGACTATATCACAAATTATTTGCGAATTTACCTTTTAAAATTAAGGTTATATCCAAATAATTTTGGAAATTTTTCGGATACAGTTATCAGTTGTACCCTACTCCTAAAAAGGATAGTCGTTGAACCTTCTTCCAAAAATTGGAAGCTTGGCTGCGTTTTGATGTGATTACCCAATACTTAATGCTTTTACGATCCGTAAAGCGTTAACTTTACTGCTACCTAATATATTACTATTTAGTGCCGTGATTAAGTCTCTAAGGGACTCCCCGCAATTTATTTCCATTTTAGTTGGACCACTTTAATCCAACATCATAGTCTACAATTACCCAATCTTTATTGGATTCCCATACTTTAGGTTCACAACATCCATGACTTCCTCCAAGACCAAAATCAAATTTATAATTATGGAATATTACAGAATATTGAAATTCTCCTTTAACTCCTCTAATTGTTTTATTTTGAATTTGATTTAAAAAGTTTTTAAACTCTGGAGATTCAATTTTACACCAATATGGAATACAATCTTTTAAGTTTATTGTAGAACGGTGAGTTCCTCCACGTTGTTTGATAACGTACTTTGGAATACCTACTTTTCTTGAATACAAAGTAAGCATTAATTCCTCTCCCATAGGAACGTCACCCATGTTTATAACATTAACATTGAATTTTTTATTAATTTTCTCTCTAAGTTCAATTTTATTCTTTCCTTTATAGATTGAATAATCAGTTCGACCTAAAGTTACATTTAAAAATAAATAAGTTGCCCAAACATCGTTTTTATTGTAATCCAAAATACATATTTCGTCACCTGGTTTACACCAATGAGTATGGTGTATAGGCATTTCTTCCACATTTTCCATTCTCATACAAATCTCAAGATCCTTCAATGAGGTAGAACGTGCAGCATTATTATAATGCCATATTCTAAACAAATCAATTTGAGGAATAAATTTATTCTTATCAGCAATTGCACTGAATTGTTGATTTATTATTTCTTGAGATTTATTATATAATTTTTGAGCAACAATATTTCCACTTAATTTTTTGTATTCGTCATAATGTTTAATCACATGATGTAATAATGGATAATCATAACTCTCGTTATTAAATCCTACCATAATAAGTTTGTCTCTTTTTAAATGCTCAATTAATTTATCATAGTCATTTCGCCAATTACAAATTACAAATTGAAACCATTCTTTAGTTTTTGGAGCATAACCTGTATACGTAAAAACATTAGCTAAACATTCTAAATCGTATACTTCTAATATCATTTCAACGCAGTTTCTTTAAGTTCAATATGTTTAAGTTCAATATATTTATTTTGATACCATTGAGCTTTCTTGAGATCTTCTTCTCCGTTTTTATTTTCAAATCTCCATTGATATTTAAAAGCATTACATTTACAAAAATCCATTACTGCTTTTAAACCATATGCAGCAATCATAGCATCAATACATTCAATACTACCAGATGCATAATGTGAAGGATGATTTACATTATCACTCATATAATATATGTTTTTAAGATAGATTTATATTTTACAATAATCTGTTCTATTGCTTTATCTTTAATCTGTCTTATTCTCTCTGATGTAACTCCGAACTTAGGAGCTATTTGATCTAACTGCATTGCATCACAATCTATTCCGAAAAACATTTGTAATATTACTTTTTCGCGAGGAGATAACTTATCTAAAACTCTATTTATATCTTGTTTTAAAGAAGAATCCATTAGATTTTTATCAGAATCTTCACAATTTGGATTTCTAACAACATCAAGTAAACAACCAGAGTCTTCTTCTGTAGTAAATGGAGTATCAACAGAAATACAGCTTGAATTATAACTATAAATCTTGTTTATTTTTTCAACCGATATTCCTGTTAATTTAGATAATTCTTCATAAGAAGGTTTAATTCCATTTAATTGTTCGAACTTATTAACTGCGTTATTAAGTTTAGATAAAGAAGCAGATTGATTTACAGGTGTTTTAATAGTTCTACTTTTTAAAGCTATCGCTTGCATTATGAATTGTCTAATCCACCATACTGCATAACTTATAAATTTATATCCTTTATTAGGATCGAACTTTTTAGCTGCTTGTATCATACCAAGATTACCTTCATTTACTAAATCAATGAAAGGTAAACCTTGATTACAATACTGTTTTGCTACAGAAATAACAAATTTTAAATTAGCACTTACAAGTTTATTAACTGCTTTATTAATTTCTATTTCAGTTAATCGTTTTTCTTGTAAAGATAATTCTTCTGAATTATTTAATTTCTTAAGGTTATTTTGAATTATATAACCTAATTCTAACTCTTCTTCTTTCGTTAATAAAGGTATTTTAGATATATCTCTAAAATAATTTTTAATAGATATATCATCTTTATTAGTAATAGACTGAGTTATTTTAAATGGTTTCATTATTCGTTTTCACACGCTACAACGTCAGGTTCAGATGTCCAATTTTCCCACTCGTCACGGTGGCTATCTGTTTCATCTACATCTCCGTTATAGTATTTATCCAAAGCTTCTTCTTCACTTTCAGCTTCTACTAAATAGCTAGTTTTCTCTACCCATTCACCTCTTGTTTCTACACTTACTTCGTATAACATAATTATAACTTAATTTGTGTTAGTTTGTTTAAATAATCTACCATTGCTTTATCGTTCTTATCAACTAAAGTCGCATGAGGTCCAATCAAAGCTTCCCATTCTTTGTCATATTCAGGAAAATCATCATCTTCAGAACATCCTTCAGCTAAATTATCAGATCCCCAACTACCTACATATAGATCATATAATCTATACCAAACATCACTACTTAAAATTAAATCCTCAACTTCCTCTTCTGGATTTTTAGAATTTAATGTTAAATTTGTTTTTAGTGCATAAGAATCAACTTCTCTATCATCAGAATAAACTTCGATTAAGAATAAATGCTCTTCCATTAAACTTCAATTTGAGGTAAATTATTATAAGTATCTATCATTTCGTTATCATTAGGATTTACGAGAGTTGCATAAACAGATATTGTTTTAATAAAATCATTTATTAATGTATTATTAAAGAATTTATTTTCTATAGCATATTCTCTATAATCTTCCCAATGTTTAGCAACATAATCTTTACGTAATTTTTCAAATAAAGATTTGTTTTCTTCAACTTTAGTTTGAGCTTCATCTTCAAGTGCCCAATTAGCATTAGGATTCAAGTCAAGAGCTAAAGCGTAACGATCTATATCGATATAATCATCTGGATAGATTTCAATTATAAATAAATATTTATACATAACCGAGTCTTTCTTTTAATCTTATTAATTTGTCTTCAAACATTTGTTTAACACAATCTTCTCCAAATATTTTAGACATTTGAATACACATGATTAAAACATCAGCTATTTCTTCACAAATATCTGATTTGGTTACTCTATCTCTACGATATTTAGCAAGAGCATTACCTAATTCAGACATTTCTTCTATAGTCATCCAAATTTGAGGTTCTTGACCATAAGTTTCAATAGCCTTAGTTGTAATTTCATTTATTTCTTTTAGTTCCATTGTAAATAAAATTACATTTCAACAGTTTTACCTCTACAATCAGTTATAGAAATAAGATCATCTTCATCTTCTGGTTCCCTATCTACTTCCTTTATTATTCTTTCATTATAGTAATCGCCACAATAAAATTTACTTTCTGCTTCTCTTACAGAATCAGCATCAACTGTAGCGGTCATAAGGTTTATTACTTTATCAGTAGCATTAAATAAAATTTGATATTTCATAATTTTACCAATCGTATATAAATCCAATAATATTATCACTTATGATTGTGTCATATATTTCTTTCTGAAGATCTTCTTTAGTAACACCTTTTTCTTTACATATTTCTGTTATACAACCTTCATAATCTTCATTTATCCAATCACTAATTTGTGAAAAATAAATTGTTTCACATCTATTAACCCAAGACCCACTAATGTAATCAGTGTATACATCAAAAATTCTATTAGTCATTATAAAACCTTCTATTTCAAATAGTTTGGAATCTTCAAATATTCTAATAGCTTGTTCATAATTTATTTTCTTTTCATCTATTAGTTGTTGGACTTCTTTTTTAAGATCTTCTCTCAAATTAGAAAGACGTTCTTTATAAGGCTTTAAAAATTCAATTTCATCGATCATAAAACTTGGTCTCCTTCTTCATTAAAAACACCTGTAACATACGCTTCTGTGGCGTCTCCCCAATCTGGTTCTGTATTTGAAAACATATATTCACCATCACCGTCATTTACTTTATCACGAGCTTCTTTTGGAGATTCTGCTTCTATTTCATAGTAATCATAACTATGTATTATATGATGTACTTCAACTTGATATTTACTCATAGTCTCTAATTGCTTTTAATACAGGTTGTAATGGTGTTCCATCATCACTATAATAGAAGAATTTAACAGTAGCCATTTTACCTATAAGTTCATCGAGGTCTTTACGATATTGGTCTTTAAGTTCACGAGAACCCATTGGCTTAGCTTTAAATTCAATTCCATCAGCAGTTTTTAATGTAAAACACATATCTTCATCTCTAAGTCCTTCAGATATACCTGTGATTTCAAACTCTGCATCTTGATACATTTTGAACTTAATCATTTCAGATCCACGTCCACCATTCTTATATAATCCTTTAGGATCTCGAACAACACATCCTTCCCAACCTTCTGCAACATATTTATCATGGAGCGCGATAATATTCTCTTTGCCAGAAACCTTTTCTTGCGGAACCATTTGTACGCGTAAATCGTTATCGGACCAGACCCTGTTTGGATCAAATCCCAAATTGAGTTCGAGGCTGATTCTATTGAGTGTTTGAAGTCGCTCGGAGAAAGGTTTTGGTTCCATGACATCATAAATGTAATATTCGAGCCAGTCGCAACCATCAGCAGTTTTCTCCATTCGTGCAGCTCCCGAAATTTGTTGTAAAGATTTTCCATGTTTGTAAAGTTCTCCATCAAGTATAATATTTGGATTATTTTTAAAGAACTCAATAAATTCTGGATTAGTTCTTAATTGATAAGTAGAATAATCATAATGACCACCTCCACGAGATGCTGTATGAATTTCTCCGTCTTTCCAATAGAATGAACAACGTACACCATCTATTTTACGACTAGCATACCAAAATTCAGGTTTATTAATTGTTCTATCGGAAACTTTATCAGCTTGTTTAGCTAACATATGTTTAGCAAAACCGTTAGAGTCAGTTACAATTTCTCCTACTATACTATTTAATTCTTCAGAAGTATAAGTATCAATAGGATTATCAATTGGTTTATATCCTTTATCAAGTTTTTCTTTAATTAAAGAATTAAATTTAAGTTCAGCCTGTTCACTAACAGTTCTCTTAGCTTTTCCTTCAGAAATTATAATGTCTGGTTGCTGAGTTCGTTTTCCTCCATATTGATATGTTACTCTTGTAATTAAATAACTTCCATCATCCAATAGGGTTTTTTCAAATTCAGCAACTCTAATTTTACCTTTAGCGTCTTTAGTAATAAGTGTATTCATTCAATGACTTCTTTAATTTTAGAAATAATTTCGTCATCTGTCCAAGTATAAGGTATTTCTAAAAACGTAATATTACGTTTATTACACCAATCCATAACAGCAATATCACGTTTACGCTGTTCTAAATACTTGTCATATGTTTTATGAAAATAATTAGAGAATTTATAATGTTGTTCACCATTATATTCAATTGCAATTCTCTTATTATCTTTAAAAACCATAAAATCTATATAAGCATTGTTAGTTTTTCTAATACCACGTGGGAGTTTTATATGATATTGAGATTTAAACAGAACGTCACTATGTGAAAGAAACGATTTAATCATAGCTTCACATCGTGACATTCTTTGTTTATTCTTTTTGAATCCTCTATATTTTAAATATAAGTATCCAAAATGAATATACTTTTTAATCCTCTTCAGACCTTTCATCATAGATTATTTCGGACATTCCACTTTCATCCTCTGCGGGATATATTTCAAATGAAACATCTTGCATAAATATATCGAATCTATCGTCCTCATCTTCGTCCTCGTATATATCTTCTACTAAATTTCCAAAACTATCATATAAATCACAACAGATTTCCTCTATTATATCACCATTGAACCAATCTGATTTTTCAGGATTAGTTTTAGAATATGCACCGAAAAGTAAACTTGCATCACTTGCAACTGGTGCTTTAGCTCTAATTGCCCATAACTTTATTTCTTCCATATTTAATCCTTTTTAGTGTGTCCAAATCCACCTTCACCACGTTCTGTTTCATCTAAACTTCCAGCAATAATCCATTCGACTTGTTCATGCTTAGCAATGACCATTTGGGCAATACGCTCTCCAGGAACTATTGTATAAGCAGCATCACCTTGATTAATAAGCAATACCATGATTTCTCCACGATAATCAGCGTCTATAGTGCCAGGAGAATTAAGTACAGTAATTCCATATTTTAGTGCAAGTCCACTACGAGGTCTTATTTGTGCTTCATAACCAACAGGAAGTTGTATATATAATCCTGTAGAAACAAGTTTTCTTTCACGAGGAAATAATATTAAATCTTCTTCAATGTTTGCACGAAGATCCATACCTGCACTTTGTGGAGTAGCATATTTAGGAAGATCGTAATTAGATTTATTAATTATATTAACTTTCAGCATTTTCGTTTGATGAGAATAGTTCTTCAATAGCATCTATCATATCTTTAGCATCATATTCTGTTATTTCAAATGAATAAATAGAATTTAATGTTAAAAATAGTTTCTTATCCCAATCTATATCTACAATGTTAGAAGTATAATAGAACTGTGAATCATCTCCCAAGTGTAAAGACATTCCTTTTGTTAATATTGCAAACCAACCAGATACTGATTCATTTGTAAATAAATATCCAATATTATTAGAAATTTTCTTAATCTTAATCCAACCAGATTTAGAATTTTTAATTCCTTCAATTAATTTTGGATCTTTAACTAAATTTTCAAGTTCGTTTTCAGGTGTTAGTTTAAGTTTAAGAAGTTCATAAATGTTTTTCGGAAGGCTTGTAATTCCTGGGATTTTCTCATTTCTGTTTCTCATATTCTAAGAAATCTTTAAAAACATTACTACTAGCTTCAGAATAAAATCCTTTTATTAGGTTATTATCATCATCGATAATACCAATAAAAGGAGTTTTTCTTGCAGCAAATCTACCTTTAATTTTATATGCATCTTTCTTTTCCTTGAAATTACCCTCATTAATAATGATAGGTTCATATTCAAGTACTTCAGATGGAATATCATCAAAATTATGAATTAGGTAAATTTTCATTTGATTTATCAATTAAATAATAACCGAACCCAAGGAATCCGATTATTAACATAATAAATAGTATACAAGCGAATGTATTCATTCTCTCATTATTAAGTCGATTTTAATACTTGGATCATGACGATATTCATTTTCAAAATGTCTTTGTGCTTCATCATACGAATTAGCATCAGTCCATTCTTTGAAATCATCAATTATTTCTCCATTATCATCTACTTTCCTATAATAACAAATGTATCTTTTTAAGAAGTCCTTAGATTCTACTTCTTTTTTAATAGCTTCTGTAGACTTCTTTTTCTTTTTAACTGTAGGTGTAGCTGATTTTAGATAATGCTTTTTGCCTTCATCATCTACAAAGAACTGACCACCTTTTTTACCAGTTTGGATTTCATATTCTTTACCTTTGTACTTATGCGTTGCCATAAAGAAAGATTATTTTTAAATATATAATAATCTAGCATTTCATTAACCAATTCCTTATGATTAAATGCCCATTTAAAGTTATTAATCTTTTCAATAGGAATCCATTCAATTTTTTCAACTTCATCTGTTTCACTATAAGAATTAGTTGTAGTAGGAAGATAATCACGTTTTAACAAATAGAAATATCTAAATGTTATATTTTGACGTTTATCGCCAAAAGGATCATCATTGATTTTATAAAATACTAAATTATCAGGTTTAACAATAACACCTGTTTCTTCAAATAATTCACGAGTTGCAGCGTGTCTTAATGTTTCATTATAATCAAGATAACCACAACATAAGTTCCAAGATCCAACAAATTCTGGATCTGGAGTTCCTTTACCTCTTTGTGATGCAAGAACATAGTATTTACCTTTTACTTTAGCAACAATAAGAGTTACTACACAAACAGAACGAGAAAGCCATCCTATTGGATTGCCTTCTATATCATAACAAGGTTGATTTTTCATTATTCTTCAGATTCAAGTTCAAATTGCTTTTCAAAATCAAATTTCTCACCAATGAAAGCGATACCATCATAATATGGAGTTATATTCATACCAATACATTTAAGATTCTTATATGTTTCATAAACACAATAATCACCTGCTACACCACAAATGATAAATTCATCGTCTTCTCTATAGAAACTTATATAATCAAAATTATCACCGTTTACTTTGAATTCAACTTCACCATTAGATAAAAATTCATTGATAAAGTGTGCAAATGCTCCATATTCTTCCTTGTTTTCATCAGAACCCTTCTTGATGATTTCAGGATATTTCTGTATTGAATATGCTGCTTTTATCAAAGGTTCTACAATATTAGAACCTTTTGTATATTTAACACAATGAACAGGCCACTGACCACCATTCTCTTTAAAAGAACAATGAGTAAGAGGATGCCAATCCACTGTAAATATAACATTTACAGTATCCTTTTCATCTTTTAATGATTCAAGATACTTTTTAATGTTCTCAACTGCTACTTCAGCACCTTTTACATAAAGTGCACCTTCTGGATTGCAAAAATCCTCTTGACAATCAACAATAATAATATGTTTCATAATTTAATCTTTTGAAATTCTAATTCCGTCACGTATTGCACAATCAATACAATAACTATCTAAATCATAATAAAACTTATCCTCTTTTGTAAGAGGTTTGCCACAGCAACAACAAGTTCCGTATTTATTTTTCATCTTTCTTCAAAGTTGGTAAATATTCTCTATATAACTGATATATCTTTTTAATTATATTGATGTAATTTGCTTTACTCTTAATATAATCAAATACATACATTGCTACTGTATGAATTACACGAGCAGAAGGTTGTTCTGAAGAATATTCATATCCTTTAACAAAAGCTTCTTGAAGTTCTTCAGTTTCATAAAGTTCTCGTGCTTTCTTATAGATCATAGTTCTATCTTCAAGATCTAAACTTTTAAAATAATCGGAAAGTTCAGTTCTTTTACGATCTAACTCTTTTGATAAAGACTCTTCTTTCATTTTAATACTACAGTACCTTGTTTTATTGATTTTTGAACATCTATCACTCTTTGATTGGAACTTCCAACCCAAGGTTTATTAGGAGATTTTAATTCTTCTATAAAAGGACCATCACATAATACATCAACATTACTTAATAAAATATAATATTTATTTATTAAATCCTCATATAAATATCCTGTATATATCCATACAGTTTTATTATATTTTTTAGCAAGATCAACAATTAAGCTAGTTTGTTTTACATTTTCTGGAGCTAATGGATCACCTCCACTTATTGTAACTCCAGCAATGTAATCTTCCTTTAGTTTATTCTCAAGATGCATTAATTTTTCTGCATCTTTGAGTTCGTCATCAAAACTTGGAACTTTAAATTCCCAAGTCTCAGAATTAAAACATCCTTTACAATGATGATGGCACCCCTGAAGGAAAACCACTTCACGGATGCCATCTCCATTTAATAAATCATCATCGTAAATATGTATAATCATTTTTAAGATTCTTTACTTGCAGTAGGATCGTCTTTAGTAGGATTATCAGTAAATACATGATAGCCAAACCATAAATTTGCTAAAACTCCAACTCCAATTAAACTCCATTTTATTGCAGGCAATTCAAACATAGTTCCAATTAGAATTAGAAATATACCTAAAAAAGCAATACCACCTTTAATTAGATTTTTATTATTGTTACTCATTATTAATCAAGTTTGTATCCTCGAAATCAGAATCTATTGCTTTTGCTCTTCCATAACGTCCACCACAACATCCACTTCCACAGCAACAGCATCTTAATACTTCATTTGATAAAGCACAAGTATGTACTTTCATTGTAGGTTTATTGTACTTTTTCATATTATTAAGGATGTGTAAATTTAAAAGGATATTTCTGATTTAACTTATCTAAAATACTTAAAAGTACTTTTCCATTCTCTTTAATTTTTGGAACTTCTATATTATATGATCCAGCAAAGTCTATTACTTCGCTAAATAATTCTGAAAAATCTATTTTAATAACGTTTGGAGAATAAAGTGTAATAAAATAATGACAATCTAAATCTTCATAGAAATCATTATCTACTAGTTTATCATCAAACGCATTACCATCTTCAAAATATTCACAAATAATTTCTCCAATTATTTGTTCTAGATCATTAAGATTATAAATAATTTCGTTTTCAAAATCTTCTTCATCGAAATTAATCATAGTTAAATCACAATAGTCTAGAAACCATTTATAAATTTCCCATGTAGAAATGGCGTCTTCGTAATTCCAACCAAGTCTATTATATAAAAATTCTCTTTTATCCATTACTTAATGTCGCTTAAAAATTCAAAACTAGTAATTGATTCAGGATCTGAAGAATAATCAGAGTCATAACTATCCAATATTTTATAGTTACCATCCTTTAATTCGTCTAAAATTTCATCTTCAGATTCTGTTTCTACTTCTGCTGTTATACAATCTAATATTTTAGCTTGTACCAAAAATCTTACTGTATATTTTTTCATTATAGATTTTTTCTTAGTTTAAATTCTTTAATTTTACCTTTGTTAAATTTATTAACTCCGAGTATTGTTTTAGAATATCCAAGATAACCATTCATTCTACGAATTCCGACAGTGTTCATACTACCACAAACAGGACATCTATAGTTCTGTTCATAAGGCATACTATCATCACCAATCCAATGGTGTCCGCAATCAGTACATCTATTAGCTGCGTGATTTACAGATTGATAGTTACCAATTTTCATAGCATGACGAATAATGGCTTTAACACCTTCTAACATTTCATCAGAAATAGAAGGAATTTTAACGTGACAAATTGAACCACCTTTAGATAATGGGAAGAATTGATTTTCAAAATTAATCTTCTCAATAGGTGTTACGTCTTCATCAACGTTAATATGGAATGAATTAGAGAAGAAACCTTTTTCTGTTACTCCTTCAATTTGTCCATACATTTCAACAAATTGATCACAAGCACGTGGAAGCCAAGATTCACCTGGAGTTCCATAAATTGCATAAAGTACATTGTCAGATTTCTTAATTTCTTCTACTTTATCATTAAAATAAGTCATTACTTCTTTAGCAAAATTACAATCTTCATAGTAATGAGTTTCAATGTTATGATCCTTATTATATAAAGTTTGTAATTCACTAAGACCACCATAACCGAAACTTATAGTTGAATGTTTAAGAATTGGAGCTACAGAATCATTTGGTCCAACATAACCATCATCAAATCCACCTTCCATAAATGCAAGTGGACTACTTGCTCCTTTAAGTTTTCTTTTCAGATATTCAATAGTTCTAAGATTAATTTGTCTTGCTAATTCAAAGTAATAATCAAATACTTCATAAAAAGTTTTGTTTTCTAATTTAGCCTTTTGATAGAACATAGGTAAATTGAGAGAAATAACTCCCATATTACATCTGTTTATAAGAAGTTCTCCATCTTCATTATAATCAGGAGATAGACACGCTCTACAACCCATCATGGTTATAATCTTGCCTGTCTTCTTATACATATTACCAACATAACCAGCATCAAGACTTAAGAAATCAGGATACATTGTATCTTTAGAACATTTAGCAGCTAAATCAAATAAATCTTCAGATATACCACCTTTTCCGTGTATCTCATCTCTATAAGTAAAGATAAGTTTAGGGAATAATACAGGTGTTTTACCACCAGGTTTACCTTGACCACCCATTCTTGTTTCAAGAATAGTTTGACTTACAAGTTTAGACCATCTGTCAGTTCCGTTACCAAAACTAAAACTAATAAATGGAAAATCACCTCTACAAGATGAAACACTGTTAAATGTATGTTCGATACCTTGATAACCTTGCTGTATTTCTCTCTTTACTTTTTTATAAGCATAGTCATCTGCTTTACGAGGGTCTACACCACAACCAGCATCTCCTATAATATTACTATATTCTTTAATATAAAAATTATATGATTTTTGACAGTAATAAGATAAATCCTCATCAACTTGAGGCCAAGTAAGACCACCATATTGATTTCCTGCAGTAACGCTTATAATATCAGATGCAACTGCTATCGCAGCAGCTACACTGCCTGGTTCTGTATAAGGCATATTTTCAAGAGTAAATCCACCTTTCATAATACGACCAACATTTAATAAACAACAATTATATGTTCTATATCGGTCTTTCATATCATGTGGGTAAATAAATCCTTCATTTACAGCTTTTCTTTCTTCTGGTGTTAAGAAGAATCTCATATAAGATTCTTTAAGGAACTCACCATAAGTAAGAATACCTTTAGTAGATACTAACTGTGAATTACAATTAGCATTAGAATGATCTGGTTGAGAATCTAATTCTATTTCTTTATTAATTACCGCTTCCCAAATTTCTTTAATATCAGTTTTATAGTTACGATAACTACGATAAGATTCTGCAACTGAATTAAAACCACAATGATCTAATGCACATTCTACTATATTATGAAGTGTTTTAACTGGAACATTCTCAGTTAAAGTAGAATATACGTAATCTGATACTTTTTTACAATCGTCATCAGTAAGATCCACAAACACTCGACTAGCACTCTTTCGAATTGCAGTTGCAATTCTCTGTGGATCGAAATCTTCTAAAATACCGCATTTGTTAATTACTTTTATATCCATTATTTTTTATATTTAAGTGAAAACTAATATACACATTAATTCTCACTTAAACAAATTATTTTAGAAGGAACCAAGAATATCTTTAATAAGTAAAGTTTTCTCTACTTTATTCATAATATCTCGTTTATCGTCAGTGATTTGTTGGGTAAATGCATTATATACATTAAACATTGTAGTATCGTTTCCTTCACCGACATAATAAGGCGAATCTTTTTTCTCAAAAAGATCTTTATATGTATCAATTATATTTGTCGCACTTAATTTAACTTTTCCAAATCCGTTATCGTAAGATAGAGCAATAGAATTACGAATCCACTCGCCAAGTGATTCATTTATTGAAACATAATCAGTAGCAAATGAAGTAGTGTGAAGTTTATTAAGCCATGCTTTAAGGTCACAAGTTTGCTCCATCATTTGACGAATAGGTTTATAATTAAATGGCTTTTCTGCTTCAATTTCTTGAATATGTAGAAAAGAAGGATCGAATACACAAAGATTAGTACAAGCTCTATTAAGACCACCTCTGTATAACTTTACAATTGGTTTGCGACAATCTAAACCATATACCATACCAACAACTTCATCGTGATTGTCAAAAGCATATTCTTCAGGCATCACTGCTTGAATCCAAACACGATTATAGGTAATATCATCATAATTAATATCTCCATTAGAAGTCTTAGTAATTTGATCTGGGAGTTTTGCCTCAATTCTAAAATCAGAAGTGAATTTAGACATTCTTTCTATAAATGGTTCTACATAAGCTGCAGTTGGAAAAAAGTCATTTTCCTTAATTCGAGTTGCTTTACCCTTTAGTAATTCTTCAAGTTTTAATTCCATAGTAATCAATTAGAAAACCTCACCTTCAGGTACACAGTAATTAAATGTATAATCTTCTCCACCAAATGAGATAGTCTTTGATGTTGCCTTTATATAATCTTCTGGTGAAATTAAATAAGCACCACTTTCATCGACAAAATCAAGTTTGTAGTTCTTATTTATAATACCATACTTAAGTCCAACATATTCATAAATATTGTGACGGATAAGGTTAGTAATATTATCAATGAAACTTAAGTCTGTAATCCAAGTAAACTTGGTAGATACTTTATAAAGTTGTTCATCTGGAATTTCATTAGCAACATTTCCAAACTTCTTCTTTACAATACTTTGTGTTTCTTTAAGAGATAAAATACCAAATTGCTTCATTGCTTTATTATAAATTTTTTCAAGTGTGTTCATATGCAGTTTCTATAAATATTTAACATTATTTTATCTATCTCAACTTTATTAGGTACATCACAAGTATGAATGTTTAAATCATGTAAATTTATAAAGTTACACTTTTTACACGCTTTACTTGGAGATTCTAATTTTAATAAATCTTTTAAATCTTGTTTAAATTTATTAATGATGTCTATGTTTTCATCAATTAAAATATAATCGAAATAATTCACAGAATTGATAATCAAAACTTTACAATTTTCTTGCATCATTTGTACAAAATAAAGTAAAGCCTGATTTATTTGATACTTATATGCTGCCGAATTTCGTTTAATTGACCTTTTACATTCCTGTATTCCGAAAAATTTAAACTTGCTATCATCATCAAATTTAAACCTAATTAATCCATCTGTAACTCCTTTTAAAAATCTCTTTTTAATAACATCGGTTTTTCCGCTTGTAGAACGTAAGATGGAGTTACAATAGATTGATTCTATTACACTTTCAACCTCTACATTTCCTTCTTTATCAAAGAAATCATTATAAAAGTCAGTTCCTTTTACGGGAATAAATGTAACATTTTTAGTAATTGTGTTTATTTGACGCATCCGCCGTTAGTTTCACTTTCGTGTTGTAATAAAAAAATAGGCGATGCTGATTTCTCAACATCGCCTATTATATTAAAAAAGATTAAGCCTTGATACCAAAAGCGATATACTTACCAGGTCTTGTATTCTTAGAAGGAGTATACTCATAAACAGCAGCAATAGCCTGCTCTGGATTACGTGTTACTTTCTTGTAAAGAATAACAACATCTTCCTTGATTACACCATCAGTGAAGAGTTTCTTAGCTACCTTATCAGCATCAGCTTTCTTAACGCGGATTTCCTTCTCTGCTTCGTTGTTTTCACCATCGTTCTTAACTGTAACCTTAGCGAATTTCTTTGCGTCGTCAAGTGTAACAGTAGCATAAACCTTACCAGATGCCTTACCAACGATGTCGAAGTTAGTTACCCACTCACGCTTACCGTTCTCGTTCTTTACGTTAATTTTCTTGTAAGGACGTTCACGCTTGTCAACAATTGCAGACTCCTCTACAATGATATAACCAGAACCCTCAACATTCTTAGTTTTCTTCTTAAGATAATCAAGGAAGAACTGCTTCTTAGCTGACTCTGTTACAATACCAGTCTGCTCTGAAAGCCACTTCTTATATGCCTGTGTTGCGTTTCCCTGAATACCAAATGGTGCGAATGACTTAGCCTCGTCAAGATTAGCTGCTGTAAACTCTACTTTCTCAAAATTTAAAATTTTCTCTGCCATAATTTTACTTTTTTATTAAACATTTATTCTTATTAACATGATCTAAAAATTCTAAATCAAATATATATATTAATTTTTATACTAACAAATATTTTAATATAAATTTTTGATTTTTTCAACTTTTCTTTTCCCGAAAAGCTGATACAAATATACATCTGCTTTCTGAAATTTCCAAATATTTTAAATATTAATTTTTGTTAAAATGGAACAAATTTATCAAAAATATCTTTAATGGTATTTAAGATTTCTTTTTCATTTAAATCAAAAGTTGGAAATTCCGTACATCCATAACCAAATTCATCGCAAACGACCGCCAGAGCCTTTAAATATCTGTCTGGAATACCTTTACCTACAGCCAATTTTTGAATGATTTGGTAATGCGTAATATCTGGTTTTTTGGATTTTAATTTATGTGTCGTATAACAAATTAATGAAATTAAAGCCATTTTGGTTTTAAAATCAGTATCTAAAAATCCTAATGAAAAGAATTTATGATAGATTTGTAATAATTGTTTATACGAATACCAATCCTCAATTTCTAAATCACTGCTCATAAACCACTATTTATGAAAGTTTCTGCCTTTATAGCATCTTTATAAAATAAAGTAATAGCAGCTCTTCTTAGTAAATCTTTGAATTCCTTTGCTCCAATTTTAAATAACTCTCTTGTCATAGGAGTTACTTTTGTATAATAATTTGGAATAGTTGAAACCCATAAGAAATTACTTTTAACACTACATTTTTCTAAATTATAAAACTTCTTAGCACATAAAGAAAGTAAGTAACAATACATATACATTTCTCTATAGTAATGATATTTCATAATTTGGTCATCGCAATTGTCGAGTGTTCTTCCAATTGTTTTAACATCATTTACAGTAATTAGATTTGATTCTTTATCAATAGTATAATTATCAATTTTAGATTTTAATCTTACTGTAAAAGGTTCAAGTCCTTCAGCTTCTACCCTAACATCAAGTAAAATAGCTTGCTCACATTCAGAAATCGGATCTTCAAGTAATCCTTTAGGATGAAGTAACTCTTGGACTTTTTTATTATTTTGTAAAGCAGAAATACAATTTTTAGCTTTATCTAACGTTTTTGAATCCAAGAAAGTAGATACCTTTCTATCATCATATTGTAAGAATTGATTCAACTTTATTAGATAATTCTTAATTTTAGGAAGTATTTCTTTGCGTTTTTCATTTGTCGGATTACCTTTATAATAATCCACAGTTAAACAGGCTTGTAAAAATTCTTCTTTTGTAAAATTTGATACATCATCCGATTTTGTAATCTTAGCAATTTCGTCTGCTACAAAACCTACTTTCGCAGTAGGTCTGTCTAAATCTGGACAAATATCAAATAAATCAGGTTGAAGAATTTGTTCATGAACAACTGTTCCCAAAGTTAAACTGTCACTAAATATTCTATTAGATGCAAATCCATCCAAGAATTTTTGTGGGGAACCTCCATTTGTAGGATCTATAAAGCCAAGCCTTGAATTACTTATATAGTCTTTATATACCTCACTAAAATACTCTTCGTCCGAAATTTTTTGCAGACGAAGAGTATCAAGTAATGGGGTTATTTTAATATCGTTTAAATTCATTCTAAATTCTTATCAGTTAATAATTTATTATAAACACCTTCAATTTCTGCATACTTTAAAGAATATATGCGATAAGGTGTTTCATAATTCTTATTTTGAACAGAATCAATTAAAAGACAGGGGATTCCTTTCTTATTTAAGTCTTCAAAAATTCTAACGGAATCATCAATGAATACATCAACTTTTCCACGAATTGTTTCAGCCTTACTTAAGTGATAACCAGGAATTTGATATAATGGGCTTTTAGGCAAACCTCTATCATTGAGATATTGTTTTGTCCATCGTTTATTGTTAATTCTACAACTACAATAAAGTCTTGGCTCAAAATCGGGTTTTCTTAAAAGAGGCAATCCTAACCAGAACTCACGTTCTTTAATAAGAATATTATTTACATTTCTTGTAATTGCCCAATCAACTTTTGGAAACTTTCCAAATCTTTCAATATATCCTTGTGAAAATCCAGCGATAGTATCATCAATATCTAATCCTATTCGTAGTTTATTCATATTTATACATTCTAATATTTGGAAAATTTGTTTTAACGAAGGCTATTAAGTCATCGTAATCATCAAAAGAATTATCAGATCTGCCATCGTTATCGTGAAATTCGTATTGTTCACTTAGAGGATTATAAAATAACAATCCTTTAGGATTATCCGTAAGAATAAAACCTATTAAAAAATCATCTGAGTTTATGACTTTTCTATTTTTTTCCTCGATTATTAACTCAGGAAGGGTTGAAAGAAAATTCGTCTCCATTGTATATATCTCCAATACTAAAATCTTGTTTATTTAATTCTTCTCGAAGTTCTCTCCAACTAGAAACATTACCAAAATCATAATCTTCTCTGAAAAGTTCTTCGAATTTTTCTTCAGCTTCAGCTAAAGAATTAGCTATTACATATTTGATAGTCGGACGATCTTGACTCAAATCATCCACAGGACAAATATATGTATTCATTTCTTAATTAATTCGTAAAAATAGTCAAGTGGAATTATAGCAACAGCACCTTTACTTATACTTCCTGGTTCTGGAGCTTTTTTCCATAAAAGACAAAATGGTTTAGATTTATCTGAACATTCTTCTGATATTCTAAAATAAGATGGAGTATTCATTGTATATTTACACTGAATATTTACAGGAAGTTCATCTTCCATGTCTATAATATCAATCTTATTATTATCAGTAGACCTAGATTCTCCAGCTGCTCTTATACAACCTGGATAACCTATATCTTGAAGTTTATGAACAATTTCAGACTCAAAGGTACTACCTTTGTTCTTAGACTTTTTAGCTTGATAATGTCTTCTTGTATGTTCATCTAACCATTCAAACTGTGTTTTATCTTTACCACCTGCACCTTTTCGATTTGCTCTTATCTTTATAGAATTGACGGTAATACCTGTCTTTTCAGATGCTTCTTCTACAGAACTAAATTCTTCTGTATGACCGTCTTTGAATATCGCTTTACAAGCTGTGTTTAATTCAACCACCTACTTTTTAGCCATAATAATTTTTCTTTTAAATAACTTATGAATTTCTCTTTACCTAATAATTTGCGAAGATCTGATATGTCTTTTGCTCCAGATTCTCTTGGAATCCAAATATATTTTAATTCGGGATGTTTCTTTTTAATTTTATTCATATTACTAATTCCAGGTAAGTCATTATCATAAAGAACGTATATATTTGTAAAACGTTCTTTAAGTTTTTCTAATACTGAATCAGTTATAAATAAATTTTCCGAATTAGGAGCAATTGCTGTTATTCCTATAGAATATAATGTCATTACATCTTTCATAGATTTAGTAATGACAAGAGTATTTCCTGTTTTGGGAAGTTGGTCAAAACCTTGAATTTTATTTGCGTTCCAGTTACTTAGAAACCTGTATTCTTTTCGTTTTGGGAAATAAATTCTCCAAAGTTCAACCTTATCTTTAATGTTTCCGTAATAGCCAAATATCATATTGGTTCTTGATGAACTCGCGAACCTATTTCCATTTAACCATACGTTTTTACAAGAATAAACTTTAAACTTTTTAAGTATTTTTTCGTCTATTCCATATTTTTTCCACCATTTGAGTTCTGTATCAGTAAAATCTTGTATTTCTACATTGATAATTGCTTGTCCAGAATCTACAAATTTAGGCACTTCTTTGATTTTAATTTCTTCTTTTTTAACAGAAGTTTTAATTAAACCAAAATCAGAAGCTATGATTTTTAATGCTTTATGATAACTACATTCGTATTTAGTCATTACAACATTAACGAAATTACCATAGAAAGCACCACTAAAATCCTTAAAGATAAGTTCTCCAGATTTATTTCTAAAGAATGAACAAGTAGGAGTTTTATCTCCCCTCAAAGGAGATCTGAATAATCCTTTTTTAACAGGAATACCCAAATAATGTGTCATATAAGTTTCTTCGCTAAACTTAGATAAAAGAAATTCTTTAGTTATTTCTTGTTCAAATTCAAAATTTAATTTCATCTTTAAAATAAATTAATATTATCTAATATAAATTATTTTAATGAGAAATTAAAATAAAACTTACCCGAAGGTAAGTTTTACGTTGTTAATCCATCAGACCTGCGAAATCATCAATTACATTTTCTGATCCCTTATCAGATTTGCTATCTGAAGGTGCTTCTGTGTCAGCCATCTTTGTTGGAGCAGCTGTTTCATACTTCTTCTTCTCATCAAGTTCATAATTAGAGAAAGCTACAGCGTCACCAATGAAAGTGTCAGAAGTATAAGGATTTCCGTCCTTACTGATTCTACAATAAACAGGAAGACCACAGAAAATCTTACCATCATTGTTCTTTCCAACAAGCTTAAGCTTTGGAGACTTATCAGTCTTCTCGTTAAGAATCTTCTTTACGAGACCAATAAGTGTGTCATAACTATCAATCTTACTTCCATTCTTCTTAAGAATGTCAAGTCCTGTTGATGTAAATGCTGCAATAACCTGTGCAATAAACACAAGATTAGATTCATGATTAGATGGAATCCAACGCTCTACGCCGTTCTTATCCTTATATGATTTACGATCGTTATTAGTAGGTTCAAAGAAACGTTCGGTATACTTACCCTCCTTGAACTCGAAAACGAAATCCCAAGCTCTCCACTCAGAACCGTCTTGACGTTTACCTTTAATAACGTCGCTAATTCCACCAAACTTTACATTCTCATAGATATTCCAAGGACGAGGACCACCAACTGCTGTTGGCTTAACTGTTTCAAAACCACCAAAATTAAATCCGTTACTCATTTTTCAAAAATTAAATTGTTAATTCAAAATTAAAAACTTCAGTTTTTTCATCTTCTTTACTTGATTCGTCGAGTAGATCAACTAATGCTTCGTCAACCTCCTCTTCATCTTCATCATCTATTTCTACAACTTCACTCTTTACCTCTGGTACAGCAGAAGGACGAGGTTTATTACCAACTAAGATAAATAAACCTGACTTAGAAGGATGAGGTTCAAATGTAAATTGATCACCGTATTGAGACAATTCTTCATTTGCTTTACCTCTACAACTAACAGTTAAACTTTTAGAAAGTTTATTTCCTGCTTTTGTACCAAATGTAGTGTTAGATCCAATTATAGGAACAAATACATTACCTTGTTTCTCGTACTTAATTTCTATACGATCATCAGGTGACACACCAAGTAATTCGGCAGCTCCTGTTGTAATGGTATATTTATTTGTTTCTAGAATTAACCTTGCTGTAGTATCCTCAGAAACTGCTGACTCTTTCTTCTTAGTAGCAGATTTCTTTTTAGAGATTGTTAGATCTCTACATTCTCCTGTTTCAGGATCGACAGCCATAAAACTGTCGGTCTCAGGATCGAAATAAACTTCCATTTTTATAAGATTAATCTTCATTGTCATACTCCTCTATTCTTGAAATTACTTTCTGTAAATCATTATCAATAAGTAGATCTTCAAACATTCCCATTGGGGACTTAGCTGTACAAGTTCCATCTGAGTTAGTCTTAAACATATATTTAGGATTACCGTCGTCATCACGTGTTACTTCAGTAAAGAAAACATATGTAAACAGACCTTCAAGAGTAATAACGTTATCAATCATTTTCGTTAAAATTACATAAATTTTTTATTTGATATAATTACTATCAAATTTATGCCTACCGTATTTCTACGGGAACTGACTATGTATTCATAAATTCTTTATATTTAATAAATTTAAACCCTTTTACATCATTTATTTTATGATTACAACAATTTGATATACTACAAGTACTAATTCCTGTTTTAGTACTTGCCAAAACAGCAGTTTTAAAAATTTCAATTAAATTATTATTTAAATCTAATTGAACTATACTATTATCAGTATATGTATTTATTTCAAAGTTATCATTTTCAAATCTCCAAATAAATCCACCTGCTGTTTTATGATTTGGTTTATGATTACAACAATGACTAATATTAGCTCTATCTATATTTAATTCATTAGCTGCATCTACTGCACAATCCCAAATTTTTATAAAATTACCTTTTTTATCAAATTGTTTAATCTTTTTTCCTTGTAAACTTCGTATTGAATTTTTTAATTTCTGTTTTGTTTCTTCAGAACGTTTTATTCCTTGAAGTCCTTTAGAAATTTTTTCTTTTGTTATTTCATCACGATGTTTACCTCTTAATTTAGAAGCTCTTTTTTCAATAGATTCTTTAGAAAATTTTTGGTTTTGATTTCCATCACCACCATCTGTAAGATTAGTTAAATTAAATCCCCAAATTCTTAATTGAGAAATCCAATATTGTTCTAACCATTTCCAATCTTCATTTTCTGAAAATTCCATTGAATCTAATTCAAGAATAATTATTTTAAAACCATCTTCTAATTCTTTATTTATCCAATTATAATTATGGTTTTTAAAATCTTTATTCATTTTATGACGTTTAGCATCTAATAAATGTTGCGAAAGTCTTCTAGTTAATTTTTGTTTAGATTTACCTACATACCTGATATTATCAGGATTTCTTGTAGAACTTAAAGTATAAATTTTTATATTCATAATTATTATAATTTTATTACAACAAATATAATATAAAAAATTTACACCTCAAATTAAAATATATAAAATTTACATCCCCATTTCAAAATTGATTAATTACTTCAATTTCTACGTAGCCGATCCGCTACTAGTCGATACACGCGCCCAAAATAGTCTAGAATTCTATTTTTGCTTGGCTCGGCATTGTCATACAATTAATCTCACGATTTGTGCTTCAGATTTCGCCGAATTAGGGGTTATACTGGCAAAATATTATTTACCTTGAGTCTTAATCTTATAATAAGGATTAAGTTTATCACCTGTATTCTCACTATGAGTAAGAATAACAACATACAAATCATCACGAAGATTCATAGAATCCTTAATAACTTGATAAGCATGTTGAGCCATTTGAGTAAACTTATCATATCCTTTATCACCAGCTCTATCCATAGCTTCAAAGCCCATTACATACTGATAATCATCAATAATAACAGTCTTTATGTGTGGAAGTTTAGAGTCGATTAATTTAAGCATCTTTCCAATATAATCAACATTAGATGCTGTGAAGAAATTACCTGAAATCTCCTTTGTTGTAGGATCGATTTTAAATGTAGGATATTTCTTCTTTGCTCCTTTTGTTCCAGGACGTTTTCCAGTAGTTGATATTATAAAAGTTTCTTCTGGATTAAGATTTCTAATACTAGTGGTCTTACCAGAGCCACTTTCTCCTACAACTGCAATTAATTCTGCCATATTTATAAGTTAAATTTAAATGATTTATTATTTGTATTCTCATCTAAAACACTATTATTATCTGGCATTTCTTGCTTTTTCCAAAGCCAATCTGGAGTTTTATATTTTTCTACGTCAAATATTTCTTCTGGTTTAGGTAATTCTACCCAGATATTAGATTTGCCATAGAAAGCACAACTGTCTTCTACATTAGATTCACCATATCTATTTTTAATACATACAATACTTCTAAATGTATCGCCAAATTGTACTATATCGTATTTATTATGAGTTTTCAATTTATCAACATTAGGATTATAAATTGCTAATGTAATATCAGAATCCTCATACGGAACATTAGTTTCCTTAACATCAGACATTTGAGGCAAATACATACCTAATTGTCTTCTTGCAGATGAAGATTGATCTCTATTAGATTGCATAATAGCAAGCGGACTAATTCCACAAGTATTACGAAGATAAACAAAGTAATTTGATAATAAATCAATTTCTTGCTTTTTAGTTCTTCCTGCTTTAGTACGAAGTAATCCCATATGATCAACAACAACCAAATAAGTTAAATTTGGATTGTTCGGATAATATATTTTACGAGTTCCTTGCTCTTCAAATTTACCCTTTTCTTCTAAATCTTCTTTAAGTTTAGCATAAATTGTATCAGCATTAGCTCCTTTATCGAATATTTTAAGTTTAGATTCTACCTTTTTCAACCAAGGCATACACTCTAAAACTATTTTATAATATTCGTCTGGAAGTCTATAATTTCTCTTTTTAGAAAGTAATTCTTTAAAAGAAATTTCAATGTGATACTTTTCAAATATGTAAATACAAAGAAGTTTAGCAAGAATGATTTCTGCTTTCATCTCTAATGAAAATAAATAAACAAAGAAATCATCATCGTCAATATGTTCCATTAATGGTCTATAAATATAAGCATACATCATGAGATTTGATTTACCACAACCTGAACCTGCAAATAATAGTGTATATGTTTGTTTACATACACCATCTACAATATTTTCAAGTTTTGGTAATCCCATAGTATATCCCCAATTCGAACCATCTCTACCGTTTGTGATTTGTGTTAATAAGGAATTACTAATCATAACATTCTGACATTATTTACATTAATTGTATTTCCTCCGTCACGGAGTGCCTGTAAATCTAGCCAGCTGTGATCACAAATAAAGTTCGCTAACGATTTATTTATGTCTATATTATTTTCTGTTGCCCAATCTAACAAACCGATTATTTCTCGGTGTGTTTCAGGATTCCACTTGATTATTTTACCATACTTACGCCAAGCATCTTCAAGGTCTATAAATTTCTTTGATACATTTCTTATTCCTACAAGATTACCATTAATGTTAGCAAATTGTGGATAATGTTCAAATAATTCTTCACCCATATCTCCTGACGCTCGGTAAAAGTTCTTTAAGAAATTCTTATTAAACTCTATTTCGTAAATATCAAGTGATTCTCCTTTATTGGGAATGTTATAACTTTTTAAAATAATTCCTTTATTTTGTAATGAAATTAATATGTTTCTAAAATCTCCTCTTACGTCTTCTGGAATACTTAAATATTTGACAAGATATTCTTTTTCTTCATCGCTTTCTTGTGCTAGAAGTAAAAGTCTTGTTACAAACATTTCGGTTGGTGTTATCTCATATTTCTCAATAAGAGCTAATTCTTCGTCAATATTAAAATTTAATTTTTGCACTATGTAGTTAAAATTAGTTTATAAGAACTAATCTATGCTACAAATCGTTTAAACTTCTTTCGAAGGGTTATCCTTTGCAAATTCTTTATAAAAGTCATTAGAAAGTTCAGTACTTCTTCTTATTACTTTAATCATGTCTATATTATGTTCTTTTACAAAACAATTTGCTTCATAATCAGACATTTTTACAAGAGTATTACTCAATTGATTAAGCAATACCAATTCAAGCATTCTTTCTACTGTCATTTTAAAATCTAAAAGTTAATTTTTGTATTTTCTTTTTATACGGTTTAGGTTCTTCATAATTAAGAACTGCTTCTAACCCTGTCTCATCAATAGTTATGTATTGAGATTTAGAATGTGCTTTTCTAAACCATTCTGTTTCAGCTGTATCATTTATAACTAAGTTAAAGATTTCAGCTTGCTTATTTTCTTGTGCTCTACAAACTCTTCCTACTCTTTGAACTGCTTTAATTTTAGAAGAATCAATTCCTAACATTATTGCTATCGACAAATCTGGAATATTTAAACCTTCATTTGCTTTTGCAATAGTGTTAATAACTTGTATATCCCCACTTTCTAATTCTTCTAAAGTAGCTCTTCCTTTCTTTTTAGAGTCCTTTCCACTGTAAACTTTACCTATTCCAATGGCTTCTGCCATTTTAATATTATTAGAAAAGGTAATTATTTT
The DNA here is from genome assembly GCA_946407495.1 of uncultured Bacillota bacterium. Lineage (GTDB taxonomy): Bacteria > Bacillota_I > Bacilli_A > RF39 > UBA660 > RUG14891. Next base: position 25,878 of record CAMJOB010000004.1, read on the forward strand.
AGCATAAGGACGAGATTGAATAATTTTTCTTGCAACTTCAATCTTTTTAGGATGATTATTAATAAACGCTTTTCTACCTTGTAATGCTCTCATAAAAGCAGTAGAATGGTAGATAATCGATTTAAGAGTAGCTGATTTCTCTTCTTGTGTTCCATTTGGACATAATCTATCTCTATAGGCAATTCTTGTTAAATATCCTTTCGGACCTACCATAGACATAACTAATCCAAAGTCATAATTAAAGAAACCAAAATGTTCATTGAACTCTTTATTTAAGTTCTTATAAGTTTGTATATCATCTACGTCAATCAATACTTGATATTCTTTATACTTAGAAATCCAACCATTAAACTCACATTCTTCCAATGGAATTTCATCACATACAGGACAATATTGTTTAATGATTGCTTCTTTACCATCTAATCTTTCTATAGTTGCAGTAAGACCTAATATTAATTTATATTTGACCTTACTGAAAACTTGTTGAAATAAATCGGACGCGAATCTATGGATTTCATCCAATATTAATAGATCGCATGTATATGTTGTTTCGTGTAATACAACAGTATTGACTACTTCTACAGAACAATTTAATCCATATCCCAGATTGTCAAGAATACCTTCCCATTGTTCTTTTAAAGTGGTAGTAGGAACTACAATTAAAAATCTAAACTGAGGTTTAATTTTTAATACCTTTCCTATAAGATTTGTGCCAACTCTCGTCTTTCCAAATCCAGTAGCACCTACAACTGTAGCTTTACCTTTAAATTTTTTCCAATTTTCAATACATTGAGCTTGACGCTCGTCTCTACTGATAGGACCAAATAAATTATTCACCGTCTACATTCAGTGTATACCCTTTTAGATTACATACTTCATTAATCTGTTTAATTCGAGTTTCCCATTGTTTAATATGAGCATCAACCTCATCCTCAAGATAGAAAAGAAGTTTATTCTGTAAAAGGGTAAGCTGGTCAGTAGTAAGTTGAGAATAATTCTTGTTCTTTAACTGAATAGCCGCTCTAAACTCAGTATAATTAAGTTTAGCATTTTCATCATCAACTATAAGTCGGATATAGTTACGTATTCCAAGCCTTTCCTTAATAACTTCAAGTCTATTACGAACTTTACCATCTTCTGTCTTTTCAGTAAGATCTCTCATCTCTTGCTGTGTAAACCAAAGAGGAAGTTTAGTAATGAAATTAAGTGTAATATGTTTCTTATTAAACACTCCTAAAGAATCAAGACAAGCATCGATTACTGTATTAATAGGTATATTAGCAAATTCATTAGGAATATTCTCAAGAATACCGATTGGAAGTTCTTTGAGATTCTCTACATTATAACTTGCTTTAAGTTCTAGTTCATGTTCATGAAGGAACTTACGAATTTCCTCTTGATAACGAAATCTTGGGAATTTAGATCTATCGTTAGAAGGATGATATGTGTTTTCAAGGTAACGCATAAACAACTCAGCATTACATTTCATTCTTTGGTCTTTAATAATCTTAAGAAGAACATAACGTCCAGGATTTTCCTTATCTCTACTATAGAGCATTGAAGCACAATGATTGAACGCTTTTTGAAGCTGTTCTTGTGTCATGTCCATAAGTCTAATTTCATCCTGTACTTTACATCCATTAACGTCTTTCTTTGGACCCTTCCATACGTACATATTTACATTGTTGTTCTTAGCATCGAGTGCTTGTGTAAGTGCATCTCCGAGTATATTCATTTTATTTTAATATAATAAATTAATTAAAATGATCTAAAGGATTATTTCGTTTTTATCAACTTCTTCCTTTAAAGGAATGAACTTAATAAAATGAAAATGATCATAATTGTGATGGATAAATTTATTTCCATCCCACCATTCTGTTACTCCAGATAATATTTCTTCGCATTGTAGAAAACCTTCTTCACCGATATGAATGATTTTTTGATTCCAATTTGGATATTGAATACAAATTAAATACTTAGTATCTAATCTTTTTATTTCATCTCTATCCAAAAGTAAAAATACATAATTAGTATAATCATTAATATCGTTTACAAAGTCTACTAATTTTGCGCGAGTTATTATCTTAAGACTCTTTGTATTCTGAACATCCATACTTTGCAAAATCGAAATGTAAATTATCCATTCTTAAAAAACATGGATATTTTGAACAATTACTACAAGATCTATTTGGATATTTATATCTAAATCCAGAACTATCTTTTAAAAGTTTATTTAAGTCGCTCATTTTAATAGCAATAATCCTGATATACCACCTAAGATTCCAATAATCCAATTCTTTATTTTATGTTTAGTTTTTGAAAGTTTTAAATTTTTATTTAAATCGGATATTGTCTTTTCTTTATTTTGCAATTCTTGTCTATACAATTTTGATTTAACTGTATTAACAGAATCTAGTTGTTGGTAATTATCAATAACTCTCTCGTAAGATGCTATTTGTTCTAAATAAACTGCTTTTTCTTTCTTTAAAGCATCATGTTCGTTGAATATTAAATTAATTTGCTTTAATTGTGTCGCTGTTATTGTAACCGTAGAATCTTTCGAGATAGTTTGTGAAATACTCGAAATCGGAATCAATAGATTGATTAATAATAGTAATACTATCTTTTTCATAATTTAATCGTATTGAGGATAGTTTTTCGGAGTTTTCTTTAATTCGAATAATAATACTATCATTATTTTTACGAATTGTATCAGCAACAGAATCAAGTCTCTGAATTTGAGGATATAATGTTTCATTTTTATGAATATAGTAATTGCTGAATAAGAATCCAGCAATTACTATTATTATAAATATGAATATAAGTTTATACCTCAGCAATAAGTTCAGCGTCTTTCTTAGCACGCTTTGCATCAAACTTCTTCTTTGCATCAGAATATCCCTTTATGTAAGCATTGATATTCTCTACAATATGATTATACTCATTCTCGAGAACATCGTTTATGATCTTTGATGTAAAATTGAAGTTTGAAGCAATTACTGGAACAAACTCATTGTTACTGAACTTCTTTAGGAGGTTCTTTACTGCACGTTGAACTCCAAGGATTTCAACAAACTCATCCTTTGGATGCTGAATTGATACTCCAAGACCGATAAGATTCTTAGTGCCCTGTGTTTTCTTAACGAGTGATAGCATATCGTATACAACAATTGTAATCTTATGGGTATCACCCTTAAAATCAACGAAATTCTTTACTACATGAGCAATAACATTCTGGTCCTTCTTAATTTTACTTACGTCCATTTTTTCTTATTTTTTAATTGGTTAATATTTTCCACTTATTAGTTTTATCACAATTTAATTCTAAATTGATTGTTAAACATTTAAAATCTTTAAAAATGCTTAACAAAGGATACCTGTTTGAGCCTAAAATGATTAGATTATTACGTACATAGTCTGGTAATTCATCAGCTACACGAATAACATCTCTATAGTTTAATTTAAAATCGTATGAGGATATTGCATATAAATAGTAATTTCCAGATTCTTCTTGTGCTAATTTAGCAAAGTTATTGAAATCTTTTACTCTTTTATGAAATTCCTCTTTTCGATTTGGTAATGTAAAATCTATATGTCCAGAACACCAACTCCAACCATTATTAGTATCACAATAATATCTTATTTTAGAATCATCATGTGTTTGTAAGAAACTTTCTTCACTTGCATAATATTGCTTATAAGGACTATCTTTTATATAAAGAATATCATCATTTGAAATAGCATTGAATAAGTTTCCATTAAACAAATCTAATAATGATTTGAAATTTTTTGCTGTCATTGAATCAGTTGGACTCTTATATCTTTTTTGAAATATATCAGCAAAAATAAAAGATTCACATAATCCTCCAATACAACATAAATTGGATATATGTATATATTCAGACATTACTTTTTAGATTTTTTATTCGTTAATTCTGTCAACCTAAAACCATTATTTTCTATATACTGTTTAGGTGCTCCAATCATTTCTATTTCTCTAATTTCAGTTTCCCATTTAGAAAGTTTTTTAACTAAATAAGTTTTTTTAAATTTAAGTGGAACTTGACTTGAGATATGTCTACAAGATTCAAGTTCTACTCTGCTTTCTTTTTTATAAATATGAGTGATTGTTAATTCATATATAAAAGTGTCAGATTTATATAGAATATCACCATTACCATTTTGGTAACATATTTGGGGCGTACTCTTTGCCATTCCAATGATACTTTATAACAAGATTCTTCATTTTCTTAGCATTTTTGTCATAGACATTGAATAAAGAAAGAATCTGTGGAATATCAGATTGACCACAAACATGAGAGAAAGTTGTTATTGTATTATGAACAACTTCACCTTTCTTATTTCTCTTATTCCTTCCGAACTTAGGATGTGGAGCAATCGTAACTATAATCTTATCTCTTACAGGAATAGAATAAGAAGACTTCTTAATTCCATTTGCAAGATCATAATTACGGTTTCTTAGTCTCCTAAGAAGCTTCTTCTCCTTATCTGTTTTAGTCCAAACAGACTCGTCACGAGGAACTGCTACAGGAACACGAATACCAAGAGATACCATTTCAAAATCGTTGGATACGTCAACGGGATTTTGAGAATTTTCTGAATTTTTCTTCATTTTATAATTGATTTGATTTATATTATGGATTCCAAACTTATTCGGAATCTCCATGTTTCCACTGTTCGTAATTTTTAATAGCAAATTCTATTATAAAAAGGACTTCATCTCTTTCTGATTTAGAGAGTTTAGATACTTTTCCCAAAATTGCTATTCCTTCAAGCATATAGATGTCTGCATTATAAATACCTTTTACTGCAAGGTTCTTAGCTGGATTAGATAGTTTACAAAATCCTGCTATTATTTGTTCAAGACGTTTTAGAAACTTAATGTCTTTACAATATTCTATTATTTGTTCTTCTGTTACCATATATTAATTTATGTTTTTATTTAAGAATTTAATAATTCTCATGAATAATTTACTTTTTAACCCTGTCCATTTAATAAATCCTCCTACCATAATAGCTTCAAAATATCCTTTCATAATAAGTATACAAGGTACTATTATATTAACAATAGGAATAAAAAATGATATTATGACTAATAAGATTTCCCATAATTTAAATTTAACATATGGTCTTTCTATAACGTGCGAACGACTATCCCATTCCAGAATAATTATTTTAGTATTAAAATAAATAATAATAAAAATAAAGTAAAGAAATGTTCCTATTAAATATATGTCAATCATAAATCTTTATTTAAGAAATCAACAAAGAATTTAAGTTTTCCTTCTTTTAATACTATATCATAATCAAAACTTAAGTAAATAAATTGAGTTATAGAAATAGCTAATGGAAAAATTATATTAGCAATAGGTATAATGAATATTATTCCAGCTAATACTACAAACCAAACTTTTCTAGGAAAAAGTGTTCTATATCTATCCTTTTCATCAGTAGAATAGTAATACTTTGTAACAAACTCTGTATTTTTATCAAGGAAAAATATAATTATATATAGTATTAATGCAATTATGTAAATCATATGCAAAAATTTTTTAAATGATTCGGGAAAATTAATTCCCGAATCATATATTATTTTACTTAGTTATAACGAGAGGTGTATTTTCACCAGTCATTACACTTGGAAGCTCACCATCCCACTTGTCAATCCACCTAGCCTTAAGAATAGCAGGTGTAAGTGCTTGTGTCTTAAGTGCATTAGCCTTTGCTTCTGCCTCTGCGATTACAATCTTCTTTTCAGCTTCAGCTTTAGCAACAGCTACCTCATTACGAACTCGCATACTATCCTGAACTGCCTTATTCTTAGCATTAATAGCATCCTCATAAGATTGTGGATACTTAATACCAGGAGTTAGCTGATCGAGTACAAAATGTTCCTTAAGGAGTGCTGTTCTTACGTTAAGTTCAAATGATTTATCAACAGCTGCTCTATTAGAAACAATCTGGTCTGCAGTATATTTATTAAACTCAGCTCTTGCTGCATCCTTTATGTATACGTAGAGTGTCTTATTTATAATTTCAGATAGATCCTTTCTATACTTCTTAAATATCGTTGGAGACTTACCGTCCTCAATCTTAATAAGAACACTTGGATCAACAGTAAACTTAGTTCCATCCTTTGAGTTAATCTCAAATGCAGGATAATCTACTGTTTGTACATAGGTTGGATACTCAAATACATCCTGTGTAATACTATTATACCACACAGCACCTGTACAAAGAGATACATCACCTACACCCTTTTCATCTCCATAGAGATTTACGAGAATACCCTCACAGCCAGCGTCAATACGCTCATAACCACAAGATGAAAGACTAAGAATTGCTACACACACTACGATAAATGATAAAATTTTCTTCATGCTTTTTACTTTTTGTTTTTAGTTGATTTAAAAGGATTTGATGTGAAAAGTCTAGATTTTTCTGATAATACTGCATAACCTACAATTGCTCCTATTCCAAGAACATTTGCAGCAGTGTTAGGATAATTAATTAGACTAAATGCGAAATTTAACCATAGTAGAGTACAGACTATCCATACTACTACTAAAACGAATGTTTTACTGCTCATTTCTTTTGACTTCCTGGTTTTGTATATCCAGTTTTGTTTTTAATTGACTCCCAGAATTTAATCCTGGCTTCAAGCTTTTTGATTCTGTTTTTGTACTTCATTTTTTAATCGTTTTCTGGTTTATCCAAAATGTTTTCTTCATCCCAACTTTCTAATATGAAAGAAAGTTCAAGTATTTCGTAATAAAGTTCTGCTTTAAATCCACCTGTTGAAACACCAAATACATGAACTTGTTCATCTCCGTATATTCTATTATTAATATAACGATCTACTACATCATTAAGAAGTTTACGAGCACATTGTTTAAGTTCAAGAACATCAGGAACTTCACCTCGTGTAGTAGCCCATGTCCAATTAAGATGTTCCATTATATCATGAACCTTATTGAAATCAAAGCAATCCATGATATTATCAATTTTCTGTTGAAGTTTTAATTTAATTTTGTCTAATTCTTTCATAACGATTGACTTGCTCTTACCGCTAATTTATCAACTATTTCGTTATATTTATCTCCGTTATGACCATGCACCCATTCAAATGTAATATCAGAACATAGTTGTGAAACTTTTTCATATATTTCGTCATACTTTTTCCACAAATCTTTATTCTTTTCTTTTTTCCATCCTTTAGATGCACATCCTATTACGTATTGCGAATCAGACACAATAGTAATTTTATCTACCTTTCCTTTAACAGATTTTAATGCAAGCAATACTGCTTTTATTTCCATTCTGTTATTAGTAGTATTTTTATATTTACGAGAATATTCTAATACTACATCATTATTTTGCAAACAAATGATACCTATTCCTCCTGCATTACGAGAAGAAGAATAAGCACCATCCGTGTAAAATTTTAATTCAATCAAAATGCGTCTTTTCCATATAGTGTATCATCATCATCTGGATTTGTAATATAGAAATACTCCCAACAAGAAGAATCTTCTTCAGAATTATAATCTATTGTTGCTTTTAATGCAGAATCTTTCTTCTCAAGAATTACGTAAGTAGTACTTCCAATATTAAATTCATCTCCTACTTCAAGATCATCATATTTCTTATCACATTCTATATGTGTATGATAATATTTATCAAATCTTTCAGACATATTATAAGAATTATATTTCTTAATAAAGTCATCTATATTTTGTATATTATCATAACCATTGTGATAATCTCTAAATATACTATAATCGTATATAATTGTATCGAATTTCATATATTCTTGAACTTCCTTAATAGAAGATCCGAACATATTAATTTCTTCTATGATAGCTTTAAGAATATCAATAGTACAATCGTTGAGAGTTTGAACAAAATTAATGATTTCTGGAATTTTAGTTTTATCTTTAAGATTATCTTCAAGATAAGACTTAATTAACTCAACAGGTAAATCCAGATATTCTTTACGATAACGAATACGAGAAGGACGTGAAAATAAATTATCATTTATTTTCGTAGAATTAGTTGTAAGTATAAACAACTTACGATTAAAGTTAGAAAACATTCCATCCATTAAAGTAAGGACAGAATCGTCTCCTTCTTTAAATACTTTCTCAAATTCATCAAAGAATAATACACATGGAAAATCAAAAGTTTTAATAAAATCAATATAATTTTGTTCATCTGTATCAACTAATACAATTGGAAGATTAACTTCATTAGCAATTATTTTAGCTGTTACAGTTTTACCAGAACCTTTAGTTCCGCTAAGTAATATTCCAAGATTATCTGAATTGTTAAGCCAATAAGCTAAAACATGAGTTATAAAATCTTGATCTTTGTTGTAGATTTTATGATTAAATTCAAACTTTTCAGAAAGTTTTTCTAATTTAAAACCATCTCTTGTATTTAAAATTTTATATACACCAACAGGTAAATTACCTGAAAAAAGTTTAGAATTTGCTTCCACTTCTTGGAAAACATTTCCATAATTAAGCCATTTACTGTTCATTTAATAATATTTTATTAAAGTATTAGTATTTCCAAATACTCCGTTATAATCTATTTTTATTAAACTTTGTATATTAAATTTTTTAATATAATATTCCAAAACCATTCTAAGTAAAACTACTTTAGCAGAGTCTGGAGCATTATTAAATTTAGAAAATAAATCTAATGCTTTAGAAGGAGCTGTTTCATTAAGTGCTTCAGACATAAACTTATTAACTTCATTCAATGAAAGTTGAACTTGGTTTTGTGAAGCATTAATTTTATTTGCAAGATTAATAATTTTATTTCTATCCATGACAACAAAAAAGACCAAGCAAAAGCCTGGTCAATATATTAATTTTAACTAACATCCAACAAAAATATTACTATGCTACTATGTAGAATGAGTATGCACAAGCAGCAATAGTAATAACACTAATAAATAAAACTTTAATTTTTTTCATAATAAACTCCTTTCTTTTTAAAAAATTTATTAGTTACTCCTAAATGATTCGAACATTTACTACCAGAGTCAAAGTCTAGTGTGCTAACCATTACACCAAGGAGCAATGTGGTAGTTTTTAAAAACTACCTGTTTTACTGTGCATAACAAGCACCTTCTGGAATAACAATAAGTTGTGTAAACTTCTTTAAGTTTCTTCCATAAAATTTAATGCCTGCTTTCACAATTTTACATAAAGTTTTCATAACAAATCCTTTCTGTTTACTCTGCGATAGTGTCAATAACAAGTGTATCAACATCAAGAGTGTCTACAAGTGTATCTGCTGTAATTGTATCATCAGAAAAGTCAACAGACTTAACAGAACCTGAACCGCAACTTGCAAGACACATTACACTCATTAAAGCAAATGCAAATACTAATTTCTTCATAAACATTTTAATTTAAGTTACTATTAATTATCTATTAAATTATAATCAAATATAATATTTAATTTGATTTTTTCAAAAAATTTAAGCTTGATTTAAATCAATATTTTTTACTCGATTTTAACAAATTTTAACTTTAATGTTATAAATCTTCTCCGTTACTGTAATTATACAAATTCTCGTAATAGAGGACTATTCTATATTGATTATCGCCTTCATCAGAAACGTAAAACCATATTAACTTCTTAGAAAGATGCTTTTTAAGTTCTATTTCACTTAATTTATTATAATTAACATTTCCTCCTAATTGTAAAAAATTGGCAACGAATCTTTTATTTTCAATATTCATACTATAAGATAGATTAGTATTATTATCTATATAGTATGTAGCTTCGTTTTCTATCTTAATATAATTAGACTTACTTTGAAATTCTTGAGACAAAGTATTATATTTCGATTTAACACTGTATGAATCCATTAAAGGAAATACAACAAATACTCGCCATACTTTTCCTTTATATTCATTCATATTAATAAGAACGTGTTCTCCATTAAATAATCCGAATAGACCTTCATCAAAAGGAATAAATCCTTTATCTTTCAATCTATCAGTCATAAGAGAAACAGATCCATCTATAGGAATACCCATAAACTGAGTAATATCCTTTTTCAAAGGCTCACCAAGTCCCTGTGAATACGAAGCACAGAATACTAAGCTGCATACTAAAATAAATAATAATCTTTTCATATCTATAGATTTTTAAATGTTGGCATTGGATTTCTCTTGAACTCAGAAGAAATGATCATTTTACGTATTTTATGTATACTTTCTTTGTCAGCATCATCAAAACTTCTAAATCCATTTCTTATATAAGAGTCAAGAAGTTTATAAGTAAACCCAAATTTCTCTTCATCTGGTGAACTATTAGGTAGTCCATCATCTGGAGTTTTATGAACCCACTCATGTGGTAATCCAAGATAATCACCAATTTGAAGAATTTCTGTAACAGTTAAATCACCCAATGGTGACATATCACCAGCTGCGTCACCATAAATGGTTTCATAACCAATCATATTTTCAGAAAGATTACAAGTGTTGATAACTCTGCCATTTAATGTTTGTGATATTAAATAGAGCATTATCATTCGACATCTTGGAGGAAGATTCTGAACTGATTGACCAGAAAATTCATTTAAAGCAACACCATTTTCTACAATATCTGTAGAAAGTGTAGCAAGAGTTATATCTTTTATTGGTGCATTAATACATCTGATACCAAGGTATTCACAGATTTTATCAGCATCATTTAAAGATTGTGCATAATCAGGCATCATTACACCGATTACTTTTTCTGGCCCAAGTGCTTTGGCAAGTAAGGCAGCACATATTGTGCTATCCTTACCGCCAGACATTCCGAGAACTGCATTACAACCTTTGCCGTTCTCTTCAAACCATAACTTAATCCATTCAATTAAGTTCTTGGTTGTTCTTTCTACATTAAATTTATACATAAAATATTGGAAGACGTCTGAATATTTCGTCATCAGGAGTCTTAAATACAGGATCCCAATAACGTTCGATTATTTTAAAACCTTTAAATTCATGTGTTTCGATGATTTCCTTACCTATTTTATCATTTGTAAAATAATAAAGTCGGTTAGACTTAAGTTCTTTGAACTGATTTCGATATTCATGCAACATAGCAAGAACATTGTCCCAATCGTTACTGTTTTTAGGACATATAGTTATACCATCAAAACCATCTATATCACATCCAGCTTGTAGATATTCATATAGAGCTGTTCCAGATGTATAAACGTATATGTTTTTAATATTAGGATAATGTACTCTAATTGCAATAGCAATATCGTTTGCCACTTCTTTTATCAAGAAAGGTTCACCACCTGTAATACATAAAGTATTTACAGTTTTAAGTTCTTTAACCGTAGGAACAGGAATTTCATCAATGTTATAAAGCTTATTACAACACATAGGACAACTATGATCACAAGCATTTGTAATCATTAGATGCATCACATTAATCTGTGAGTTCAAGGTCATATTTTGCATGTTCAATTTCTGTTTTATCACCTGTGTGTTTACCATAATCGTCAGAAAGCTTGACAGTTAAATGCTTACTATCTTCATCATTTAATGAAGCACAAGACATCTTCATTACAATATTTTCTGCGTTATAGTGTTCTCCTGTTGGAGAATAAACATCACAGGTTAAGTTTGTTCCGACACCATAAGTATCTTTAAGATTATGGTCTTTACAATACTTATGGATCTCAGGAATTTTGTTAAAGTCAAGAGCATTAGAGAACACTAATACCTTAGAAGAAGGATCAATATTCAGTTTAGAATAATGGTTTATAGCATTGTGAATAAACTCAAATTCATCTCCTGAATCTTGTCTGATTCCATCGTATGCTCTTGCAAAATGGTCGTCGAAAGCCTTGAAGAAGTTTAATGATGTATAAGTATCAGTAAGACCTATTGCGAACTTACCATTATATACATTCAACCAATTCTCTAGTGCAAGTTTATTAGCGGACTTATATCCGAAAAGTGCACCGTGAAACATAAACCACTCATGTGGATGTGTTCCAATTGGCTTCATTCCATACTTCTTAGCAAAATATACATTAGAAGTACCTGAACAAACATCTTTATAACTGCTTAAATACTGACAAACCTTGTCTTGTATTTCTTGAGAAAAGCGACGACGAGTTCCAAATTCACTAAAAGTAAATTCGTTTTTCTTAGCAATACGTATCTTATTATCAAGATCATTTATAAATTCAGTCCAAGCAATAGGCTTATCAACATTGTTTACTTCAGAAACAAGAAACATAGAAGGAATCTCATATAGACTTGCTTTATAACTATAATCAAATGGACCTTCTATACAAAGTACTTTGTTCTCGTCAAGATAAATATTGACTTTATCATATTCGTAATAGAATCCGAACAACCATTCCCAATATACCTTTGGTATTCCAGGAATAACATCTGGCTGCATAAGCCATCTCCACTCTTCTTCTGACAAGAATGTTTCCTCACAATACTTCTTATATGCTTTCTTGAAGTTTTCAAGAAATTCTTCAGTACGAGGAGTGTTATTTCTGTCTTTGAACACGAACTGACATTTTGCATCAGGGAATAACTTCATATAAGCATATGAAGTTGTAAACTTATAAAGATCTGTATCAAGAAGTGAATACACCATAGTTGTATAAATTTTTGTTTTTAATATAATTAATTACTTCTTTTGTTAAAAAAGGTTGAGTTTCTTTATTATCATTGAGTAAAGCTTTTATTTCAGTAGATGAAATATTAATCTTTTCTCTGTTTATTCCAACAAGACCACAAACACTTAGTATAAAATCTGATTGTTTCCAACGATGTATGTTTTCAACAATATCATATCCTCCAATAATAGAAAATCTATAATTTGAAGTTGTAGTTTTAACTAAATGTTTAATTAATTCATAACTATAATCTGGCTTAATTGTAGATTCAACACTATCAACAATAATTTTTGGATTGTTAATAGTATCAAATAACAATTTAGTCATATTATACCTATGTTCAAATGGTAAACTTTTACCTTTTTTAAACGGATTTTGCCATGCTGGAATCACCCAAACTTCATCAACGTAATCAAGTGCTTCTACTGCAATATAAGCATGACCAATATGCGGTGGATCAAATGATCCAAGTAATAGACCTATATTCATGATTTAATTTCCCAATCGTTTGATGTTATGTCTAATCCACTAAGACTATAAAAGGAATCATATATTTCTTCATTTTCAATTAAATAAAGATATTTTGCTCCTGTATTAGAAAGAATCATATAAAAACTTGGATTATCCCAACTTCTTTTATATACTTTCTTTCCATTTTTTAAATGAGGTAATATTTCTTCAAATGTCATAATATTTCTTCAAGTATAATAGATTCAGATGCATAACTATTCTGTTCACGAGAATAACTAAAACCAGAAGATCCTTCATAATACCAAGTATATTCTGGAATTGTGCATTTTACAATAATATATTCTCTACCATCACTGTAATATTTAAGTTCTTTTCTTAAATTTTCAGCAGAATATATATCTTTAAAAGTATGAAAGCCTTTTGTAACAACATCGTAATCTTTTATACGATAATAATTTATAGCTGCTTTTATATTATTAAAGAAAGAATTTGAACTAAAACTTGTTATTATAATTCTTTCCAACATATAGCGATTTATTTTTTCATCAAGAGTTGAGGAAAGACTAGTACCAAAATCAAATGAAGTATTATATCTATGATTTAACATATATTGAAACCATTGATACGGAGATGTTAAAGTTGATTCCAATACTTTATAACAAGTAATTCTTTTATTACCTGTATATTTAAGTTTATCTTTAATTAAGCACATATTATTTTATTTATTTTAATACTATTACTTACATATCCTTTATAACACAAATATGTTCCTTTGTAATATTTAGCACCTTTTGGAATTATACATTCACAAACTACTAATCTTTTGTCTATATTTCTTTCTTTTATTGCATTTTTTAGTTTTACATAAGAATGAAATCCTTGATTAACACCTTTAACATCAAGAAAACTGTTAAAAAGATCATAAAACATACGTTTAAAAAATGATAATACGTAAGTATTACAATCGTAAGAAACAGATATATTTGTATGATATGTTTCTCCTAACCTATAGCCAAAATCTTGATATTGAGCAACAAGTAAATCTGGAACTGCAAAAGATTTAAATAAAATCTTATAGCATTTTATATCTTCTTGTGCAATTTCAAGTTTATTAAATTTTGTAATTATTAAACACATATTTTTAAGTTTTTAATTGTGGAGGTAGAGGGAGTCGCAAAAAATTAACATTTATTAACAATAAAAATTATAAGTATCCACATAAATTTCTTATATTTACATATATTAAATAAAATAAAAAATTATGGAAATTTTAAAAGATTATTGTAAAAATCGAAAATTAATCACATTAATTTGTGATTGTTGTGGTAAAGAATTTCAAAAACCACTTTCCGAATATAACAGAAATGTTAAATTAGGAAGAAAAAATTATTGTTCTAGAATTTGTTCTGGAAAATCTAATAAAAATTTATCATTATCAAATGAAAAATATGATATTTCACAACATTCTGGAAATAGAAGAGATGAATTTAGTCCTTTTAGATATACAATGAGATGTATAAAACGTAGATCTAAAGAAATAAATATTGATTTAGAATATTTAAAATTAATATGGGAACAACAAAATGGAATATGTCCTTATACTAATCTTAAATTAACATTACCAGAAGATAATAATATAAATAATTTAAATATAATTTATCGAGCATCTTTAGATAGAATTGATTCATCTAAAGGATATATAAAAGGTAATGTTCAATTTGTATCAACTCCTATTAATTTAATGAAACAACAAATGTCTGATTTAGAAACTAAAAAATTTCTAAAACAAATTTCTTCCTATACTTCTACTTTCATAGAAGATTAGACTATATCATCATCTCTTAATGAGATGTCGGACGCTCAAGTTGGTAATTAAGAACACTATAGTTCTCCAATAGTCGTTGCACTTTTATAGAGTGTACTCTATACTTAGCTCAGGATTGGCATGAAATAAAGCTTATCTTGAGCTTTATTTTTTAGCGTTCCCTGAATTCATCCGATGTTTTTAACTATAAATCACTTTATAGCTGGTCCAACTATTAAACCCTCGTCTTACTAAAATATCATCGAAATTTGTACACGCTTTTCAATTTTTAAAAGTTTTCTTCTTTAGGCTGACTGAATGTCAGCTCCACCAATTAGTTTTGTGAAAACTAATAAAACTTTGCTCATTTAATTACTGCCGATGCCAGCGATGAATACTATTTCTGTTCCTCGGTAAGTATTCTGTGTTTCCCGGGTATCATACTTAATTTAATTAAGCAGCGATACGGAAGATTGTTACATCATTTCCATTTAAATTGTTTGTTGTCTTTCCAACTGTCTTTGCGTGATTTCTTTGCTTCTCTTAGCAATCAAAACCAAATACCCCCAAATTAAGACGCAAGAATGGATTCGAACCATCGTCGGGAACATTACCTGTCACCATAGCCACTTGGTCATCATGCGTCTTTTATTGAAAATTATTTAATGTTTCCCAATCACCAGAAAGATAAACATAATATAATTTAGGAGAAAATAAATGTCGAAATTTCTCGTTTTGAATAAGTTCTTCTTTTGCTTGTTTAAAAGTCATAATATAATTATTTATATTCTTCCCAATCATCAGCAAGATAATCAGCAGAACAAAAACATGGAAATTCAAGTTTTTCTTGATTTTTAAAGTTTAAATATCTCATAATGAACATACCATTTTGAATATATATGTATATATCAGGAGAATTTTCTTTCCAAGATGAACGATGCATTTTCTTGCCTTGCTTGAGTTCTTCTATTGCTTGTCCAAAGGTCATAATATTAGTCTATAAAATCGTTATTTACTATTTCAAGAACTTGATCAATAAATTGATCAATCATATCGTCTCTGTAAAAACAATCAATTCCATAATTAAATTGAGATATGCGTGCAGCATTTTTGAAAAGCTCTGGATGCATATCTACATAATTAAAAACTGCTTGTCCTTTTCTGTAGCAAGGATTCTCTTTTCTGAGTATTCCTGCTCCTCTTAATATATCTTCTTTAGTCATAATAAAACAATAAAAACCCCAACAACCTTATTAAAAGATCATTGGGGAAAAATATATGCAAAATGAAAAAAACAAAAGTGGACGATGAGGGATTTGAACCCTAAACTCCTCCTTGCAAAGGAGGTGTGTTAGCCAGTTACACCACAAAGCCCAAATGTGTGATTTAAAGGAATCACACAACCTTTTTATATATAATTATAGATAAAAAATAAAGTTTATTGCCTAAAATCAATTTACCCTTATTGGTTTTAATTATGAAGAAGTATATATCCTATCATCTTTTCAAACTACTAATATTTTGGGTATTAAATATTTTCGTTGGTAATAAACTTGTACGCCTTTATACTCCGAGAGAAGGCTAACTCTAACCAATACGATGGTTTCCAGACCTTTTACACTGTATTGTGTGTCTGTGGTTACGATTCACTTTGTGACTACTCAAAATTTTAATTTTAACCTGTTTTAAACAAATTCGTTTACTATCTTTTGGATGAATAAGTATATCAACTCGATGATGAAATCTTTTATTCATTACATCACGAACTTCATATACTCCAAAGCCTTCAATCCAAATTAATTTCGGTTGATTTTTTGGAAACATCCATAAGAGATCTCTACTTATAGCACACCATTTAATTTTGTTATGTTTTAAATGATGTAAATTTATTTTACTACCATCTGCAGTTATTAGTGGATCATTATTACATTGTTCCACTACAGGTTGGTAATATGTAAGAGTTACATGAGTAACTTGTGCATATACTCCTATGCTTAATAAGAGCATTAATAATAAAATAAGTTTTTTCATAATTATCTAATATGTTATGTTATAGTCTAGATAGCAGGACTCGAACCTACAACAGCGTGTCTCCAAAGCACGTCGTCTACCAATTGACGTATATCTAGTTATTGTGCCAAGGAGTAGATTCGAACTACCTTACTGCGAGACCAGTACGACTATTTGTTAAAGCAGACAGCATTTACAGTGCTGCGCCGTTACCTTGGCAATTAGAAGACTTATTGTAAGTCTTCTTTTGAACCTCTTTCAGATTCTGTTTCTCTATCGCATTCTTCTAATACAAATTTAGAAAAAATGTAATCAAGAACTGTATCTTCTAAACTCTCTAATTCGTAATTAATTTGAGTAATATATTCATATCTCAAATAATCCATTTCCGTTTTAGGAGTATCCGAATATTCATTATCTGGAACAAATCTAATAGTAGATAATATAAGAAGATTTTCAATAATTCTATTTATATCTTCATCATAAGAATTTACTATTTGTTCCATTTCATAATCATCATTAGGTCTATTTCTTTCTATTTCTCCATTTTCTTTAATCTCTTTTACTAAAGAAAGGAGATAATTTTCTTCTATATCAGTTGCTAAAAGTTTAACTCTACAGAAAATATCAGTATAATTAGTTTCAATCTTATTTTCATAATAAGCCTTAATCATACTTACTTTCAATAGAATTTTATCTTTATCTGAAGATGTATATTTAAATTTAAGTTCTCTTAAAGCATCTTCTTTCTGATATTTACTTTCCTTTTTTAATTTGAAATAATGATAATAACTCATAGTATTGAATTTTTAGTGACTCTGGTAAGACTCGAACTTACAACTTCTTGTTTCGTAGACAAGTGCTCTGATCCATTGAACTACAGAGCCATTTGTAGATGCAATAGGATTCGAACCTATGTTTATTACTATCGTCATGGGTGTAAAGTTCCCCATCGCACAACTCAGATAGTCAGTTCCCAAAGAACTCGTTACACGCATCTATTTGTGGAGGCACTGGGAGTTGAACCACAGGCCTAGGGTTTTTCAGACCCTCGCGCAAACAACCACCTACGCTATACCTCCAAATACAAAACGCTTTAATTAGTTCATTGAAATTTAGGAAATTTTTTCAGAGTTAATTACATTTATTTGCTGTAAGCGTTTTTAATTTAACTATGGTAAATTTAAAAATAAGAGGAGGATGTGGGATTCAAACCCACGAGCCATCTTACGACGACTTCCAGATTAGTAGTCTGGTGCTTTAAATCACTCAGCCAACCCTCCATTACAGAATACTTTTATAAAGCATCTTCCCCTTAAAAATGTATTTTACAAAATTTGCTGTAAGTATTCTTTTAAAAAATTATAGACGGGATAATATCCCAATGTGTGTCGCAACGGATTCGAACCGATATCTCAGTGATTCACAGTCACCGCCTTTAGCCAATTAAGTTAACGACACCATGTTAATCAAATATTGGATTAGATGATATTTCTTTAGAATGTCTGCATCCTGGGCAACTATCTCCATTATTATAAGTACAATAGCCAGGATATACATCTGATTTTTCACAACCGCAATTACAAACAGAATGATGTACTTGTGAACCGATCATCAAATCTTCAGATTCCGATATTATTAATTGTATTTCGGGTTTAATGTATTTAGTCATATAAATAGTTATTTAATAAAACAATTTCTTGTTTAAGAGAATCATTTTGTTGTTGAAGTGTTTCAATATGTTGCTCAATATTATTATAAAAAATATTCATTATAATTAAAACACAAGCTGTAGCAATTATAATCATTACTAATAATCCATTAAAATTACTTTTCATATTAATAACTTCTTAATAATTTGTAATTAATTTTAGAATGGTCACATTTAGAGTTATACATCATTATTAATGTATCTTCTCTTTTTTGATATTCACTTGTTATACGACTAATATATCCAATTAATCCTAATATAGTGAAAATTAATATTGCAATAATTAAATTTTTCATTTTACTTGTTATTTTTATATTCATCAATAAAAATATTAGCTTGGTTTCTTAATAAAACTGAAGCCATTTTAAGTCGATCATTTGTAACAAGATAAGAACTAAAATCAGCATCAAGAATATAAGGAACATATTCTTTAACGAAATAGTCCTTCCATTTCCACCATAAAAACTTATGAGTTTCCTCATAAACATTAACAGTAACAGTTAAATCACAACATTCTCCTGGAATACAACACTCTTTAACTGTTAAAGAAAAAGTTTTAATAATTTTTTCCATATTTGCTTATTTTTTAATTAGAGGAAGGTGTGGGACTCCAACCCACACACCGCTGTAACACGATTACTGAGAATTTTCAAGATTCTTGCCTTAGCAATTAGGCTTAACCTTCCGATTAGTTGGATAACTTGGATTTGAACCAAGGACTTCCACATTATCAGTGTGGTACTCTAACCAACTGAGTTATTATCCAATATACAGAATACATTTGTTATAATTTCAGTCCAATTTAAATTATTTTAAAAATTAATTTGCTGTATGTATTCTTTAATTATGCCTATATTGTAAAAATAGAGGCTCTACTCAGAATCGAACTGAGATTTTCGGGTTACAAAGCCGAGGTAATAACCATTATACTAAAGAGCCAAGTAAATCCTGTTTTAAACCTCATTATTAACAGGATTTCTTACACTTTCGTGCGTTTACTTAATATAGGATAAGTAAATCCTATCTCCGTTTCTTGTTGTAACCGAGATTTAAAAGTCAATGTGGTTTGGCTCCACATCAGCCGAGGTTGTAGAGGCGTTGGGATTCGAACCCAAATGAACAGATCGAAAATCTGTAATCCTAAACCCTTAGATGACGTCTCCAAATTTGTAAATCAAATTTACACAAAAGATTTTAATTTACAAAATATTTTAACAAATTTTAAATATAGTAAATAGTGAACATTCTACTTCTCTTTTTTGGCGGGCGGTGCGCTTATCACTAATTATCACACACTCCACATACATAGAATATCGTTTTACTATATTATATTAAACAAAGTCCGTTCTCTTCTTTCCCTAAGTCTAAACGATGGCTAATGTCACCAAAACTCCATTAATAGGGTTACCTGGTTGCTGTTTATTCTATCAACTTATTTGAACTATTATTCGCATCGAATGCCTTGAATTACTCCAAGTAACGGCTGCGCCTGTAATACTTTGTTTATTGTACCCTTACCAAGAATCGAACTTGGATCAATAGTTTAGCCTGCCACTCTATGTTACCATAGCCAAATAACTCTTGGATTCTAACCAAGAAACCGCCATTACCTCAAGCATCACAACCATGCTTTCGACTTTGCATTACTGCTTTCAGATAGTTTACATATAGGTTGCTCTACTATCATCAGTTATTTGTTGTGGTCTGGAACATATTATAACCATATTGAAATTCTCGCGCAAGTAGTGTCTGTTTCAGTGATAGCAGTTCATGTAAGCCTGCTTATTTGACCGTCCCACAATTTCAACTTAGGCTGTACCTCTATGTTCTCTACACGTTTATGAGAATAAACAATATTTACGAATTGCCACCAATAAATATTGTACAATGGAAATCAAGGAGTCTACAAGGAGGCAATTGCTTCTGCTTGTACTTTCTTTTCATTCTATTCTCAACTTAGCTCGGTATAATCCTATTCCATTATTGTTTAGGAAAATCTTCTAACAGCACTCCTATGGAATTACCCAATGGTCTGTCGCCTTTATCATTTCAAAAGAGGGTTGAACATTTAGTCTTTCTCTTTTATAGATAGTAAGACTCAAGGTTACTGGTTTAAGATTCATACTTCTAACCTTTTTTCTGAAGGACTTCCACCGAATTAGGATACTTCTACTATGGGATTTCTCGCCATAGCACTCCTTATTTGAAGACTACTGCTCTATCCATTGAGCTATAAGGGCATCATTCAGAATACGTTTTTTAATTTAAACTACTTTTAATTATATTAATAAATTTGCTGTATGTATTCTTTCAGTTATCCCATGTAAAACTATTTGTTATCCTTTTAACCTATTGAGATGATTTTTAGTTCGCTCAATTTCCTCAGAAAGACGCTTACACTCTTCAGCATAAGTTCTTCCAGGATGGAAATGAGGTTTACCGTTTCTTGTACTTGTCCAAGACTCCTTATCCTTTTTAGCAGCCTTAAACGTTTCGTAAGAGGCTTCAAGCCTAGTCAATGCGCTTCTAAGGCGAGCGCTAAGTCCACCTTTCTTACTTTTTCCCATGATTTAATTGTTTAAAATTATTTTTTCCAGTTATACCAACTTATAATAGATAATACTGTATAAAATACAAACATTACTATTTGGCTCCAATTTGGAATAGTCATAAAATTAACTATAATCCAAAGTATATTTGCAATTATCCATAAAGGAAATACCCAAATAATTTTTCTAATTAAAAGTATATTTCCTAAAATAGAAAATGACATTGCAATAAATGATAAAGTATCAATCATCGTCAACAACACTAATAAAAGTATATGCAATTCCTATAAATAAAATTGCATACAATATGAGTTCTAAAAGTTTAGTCATAATTAATTAAAAATAACAGAAAGCCAATTAAGTTGACTTTTTGTTAAATTATCGTACCATTCTTCAAAGTCTTTATCAGGGTTTACAAATTTAAACCATATCTTCAGTTTGTTTTTTAAAGTCAGATCGTTTAACAAATAAATAGAATTTTCCATATCCCATATTAATTCGAGCTTCAGGAGAAAGTGTTTCAAGTGCTTTATTACATAATGTTAATTGTTCTCTCCAATCATTAACGTAATCAGATTCTGGATATTTTTCAAGATGTTCATTAAGATCTTGTATTGTTTCCTTAGTCTTTATAACTTCTGGATTTGTTGTAGTTATCCAATAATCTTGACCATTTAATTTCCTGGAAATAAATGAATTTACAGGAATCCAATTTTCTGCTAAATGAGCACGTTTCTTATGTTCATAATCACTTCTCTCTAAAGATGATTTATATTTTTCATATGGAACTGTTATATACTTGTGTTTACTATAATCATAATGAGATTCTTTATAATTAAAATATTCTCTATAATAATAAGAACTACAAGTATATAATGGTAATTTTAAAACTTTCTGATTAACAACAACCCAAAATGTTCCAAGTAAAATTGGATTTGTTTTGGTATGATGTAAATAAGTATCATTTATATAATTACCCCAATTATCCTTTTTATGTGCATAACGAGGATCACTTATACATATTCCTAAATTAGGTAATTTAACTCTTTCATTAAATCGTTTTTGTTTTCTATCTAATGTAGGATATGCACGATTACGATATGAAAGTTTTTTACATTTATGGATAATATTGTTTTTATCAATATAAAACTTTTGTTTCCAACAATAAGCCTCTTTTATTTCATCGTAAAATAAATAATCCTCTAATCTACACCATTCAAGATTATATTTTTTAAGATTTTTTAATCGGTTATCAAATTCTTGTTTAAAATCATAATATGATTTTCCAACAAACTTATTTAATAAACCAATTATATATTTAGA
The DNA here is from genome assembly GCA_946407495.1 of uncultured Bacillota bacterium. Lineage (GTDB taxonomy): Bacteria > Bacillota_I > Bacilli_A > RF39 > UBA660 > RUG14891. Next base: position 48,431 of record CAMJOB010000004.1, read on the forward strand.
ATGAAGAGCTGCACCACCACGATCATGCCATTCTCTTTTATAATGTTGTCTCATACCAAGATGTGTGCCTTCAAATGAATTCATTTGATGACGTGGAAATTGTGATCCACCTCTTTTACCATGTCTTCCTCGAAAACTATAATTTCGATACTTTGCAATCCATTTATGTTCACTCATAATTTATTGAATTTAAATTGAGAATAAACTGTGTGCTATTTCAAATTCTATACACCAAACCTACAAACAAAAATGTGTGGTAGGTTTCCAAACAGGATTCTAACCTGGATTCCTTAGTTTATTGTCTAGATAGTAAGACTCGAACTTACAACCCCATCATCCCAAATGACGAATTCTACCTATTGAACTATACCTAGATTTCGATAAGGACTTACTCGGACATTTGCCTTATCATAAATTGACATTCAGCTATCGCGTCGCTACACAGTCCTTTTTTGGCGACACTAACACACTCTTACTTAGCTAGTAAGTGCTATACCCAATTCTTATCCTATTTCTTGAAATTCAAATTTAGCACCACATGAACATACCATTACACCCGCAACACCTAATGGAGTTGGATAAAAATGGTAACTAAATCCTTTTTCTTTACAAGTTTTATAATGTTCAGCTACCCATTTGTCAATAGCTTCTTTTTCTTCTTTACTTATAGGAAAACCTCTATAATAATCTTCCTTAAGTCGTTTATTTTCTTCTCTTAATTTAGAAACATAACCTATTTCATAAGTTTTATTTCTATGTTCTTCATTTTCTTTTTCAACACGTTCTTTATGTAACTTAAGCCATTCATACTTATTTTTAAGCATTTCAAGTAATTCATCAAACGTGTATTGATTAAAAAATATATTATCCATTTAATTAAAGTTTTCCAAGATCCATATATTCTAATGTATCATTATATTCAATATTATCTTTAAGATAATAAGCAGTCATATACACTGTTGATTGTTGATGATAAAAATGTAGTTGAATTATATTATCGTACTTGAATGGTAAAGTATACCTTAATCGATCAGATATAGTAAGTTGTGGTAACTTATCTGCATTTGAATCAATTACATTTGTATCAAGTATATTTGTACCAAGTAATTTAGGTATTTGAATATCATTATATTCTACAACTTGCATCTTTGGTTTTTCCCACGGATATTTTGCTTCATATATTGCAGCAAAACTTGTTGTAGCAAATCGTATCTGTGTAGCATCTTTATGCTTAATTAATATAAGACTTTCTAAATTACTATCAACAGTTACTTTGAACTCATCTTCTTCAAAAATTTTCATAATTATTTATTTTATATTAAAGTGGACCCCCTCAGGGTTGAACTGAGACTCTCACAGCTTATGAGGCTGGTGTTTTAACCTTTAAACTAGAAGTCCTTATTCCCATCTATACGTACTTCCCCAGCTGAGGGAACGATGGGAACTTTCTATTTGTGCGTCCGTCGGCTTTACCATCTTTACGGTAGGTCTGCGCAGTGCCGCTGCCACAAATATACAATTTTATTCTGATTTTGTTGTATGGGTTTTAAAGGCTGAGCCTATAATACTAAGTAACACACTACAACCAAATGCTTGCCAATATGTTAGAATTGGAGCAGTCTTCCAAAACAATGGAGCTAACCAATTCCATAATGTTTGAAGACACCATGCTTCAAAAAAACTTAACGCAATAATTACTACGATAAGTAAAAAACATCCTAATTTACTCATTTTTATTAATTTAAGTTTGTATAAACAAAAAATGCTTAGCTTCTAATGGCTAAACATTCTTCGATTTCCTTCTTTCGACTGAAAGATGAACTCAATTTTCAAAAAATTTGGAATAAAGCCAACAAATAGGAGCAAATATAATTGATACTATTCCTGTGAATATTACTCCAATAAAAGCCGCTATTATTATAAATAAACTTATAATAGGCGATAAAATAAAAAGTATAGCTTTCATAATTTTTTATTTTTTAACAGAATACTATAAAAAATTCGCGTTCTACCACTGAACTACACTACCTGTTACAGTAGAGAAGGGAATCGAACCCATGTTACGGCATTACAAGTGCTAATTTAATAATTTGCTGTGAGTATTCTTTTTACTTATATTTTAATTTTTATTTAATTCCAATAATGGTATCGAAATCAAAATCATCCATAATGTGAATATTTTTAGTTTGTCCATTTAAAGGAGGTGACAATCTAATAGTCATACTTTTTTGACTTCCAATTTCTTTAATAGGAATTAAAATAACTTTATCTAAAGGAACTATATAACAAGCAATATAATCAACATCATTTTCATATGTTGTATAATGTTTATTAGTTGTATGATTAGTACTACTTGCACATGGACATTCTACTGAATTATATTTAGTAATTTGTCCACAATATTTAATCTGAATTTTATTTAATTTACCATTAAACTCTGCTATTAAATCATATCTTGCAGAATCTCCAAAAGGTAAACAACACTGTATACCTCTTTTAGTAAATTCAGCTAATACAATAGCTTCACCAATATTTCCTTTTTCTTTCGTTATCATTTTGTACTTCCACTGAGAGTTGAACTCAGATAACCCAAATTAAAAGTTTGGTGCTCTACCAATTAAGCTATGGAAGCTAAATAAATTAAATTAAACAAATTATAATCAAATTAGCGTTACCCAGACACACCACGTGGAGGTTTTGATTATGTGTCCTTGCGGTAGTGGGAATTGAACCCCTCTTTAAGGTTATGAGCCTTATGTGCGACCATCACACTGCTACCGCGATATTTAGTCTAATATTTGTATTTTACTTTTATGTAATGCTACAACAATCGGTCCTACCATTACATTATAAATGTCACCATTTATTTCTTCTACTCTACCAACCATTCCTTTAAGATAAGGAATATTGCAATTGAGTACTTTCACTCTTTGTCTTGTATCTTTTTTATAAGCCATAATTAATTTATTAGCAGGTCTTAGTGGAATCAAACCACTCTCTTTGGTTTTGGAGACCAATGTTCTAGTCGATGAACTAAAGACCAATGTTACAGAAAGCAAAATATCAGTTTAATTTAACCGCTATTCTTCTAAATCTTTAATGAGTTCTATTTTTAATTACAATGAAAAAAGTAAATTTGCTGTATGCTTTCTTTCCAATTATGAATAATTTTTTTAAAATTATCTCAAAGAGGGCAGTACCTGAGTCAAACAGGTCTAATTGGTTTTGCAGACCAATATATAATCGCTCTAACAACTACCCAAGTTATGATAAAAAGTCTCTAATTTCCATTAAAGAAAGAATCTCTTTCTTTCTATTATTAAACAATCTGTTACCTTTACACCACGGACAATCTCCATGATTTCTACAACGATATGAAACGTTTTTTGCACCTCTATATTGTTTTCGGTGCTCTTTTCCTGATTGAATAGCTTTATCAAAACTCATAGTAATTAATTTTAATAAGTGCAGATAAAGGGACTCGAACCCATACGTATATTTCAACACTAGATCCTAAGTCTAGCGCGACTGCCAATTTCGCCATATCTGCAAATAATAATTGAGCAGCGTAAGAGATTCAAACTCTCGCCTTTGGAGTGGAAGTCCAATATGCTAATCACTAACACCAACGCTGCAAATTCGGAATACTGATGGATTTGAACCATTTAAAACAATATAATCAGTATTATTTATTAACCATAAAATATTTGCTGTAAGTATTCCTTTAAATTTTTTAACATGAAAACTAAAATCACAGCGGTCTATAAGGGAGTCGAACCCTTGCTTCAAGAGAGACAGTCTAGCGTCCTACCGTTAAACGAATAGACCAATTCAGAATAGTATATTATAATGCTTTTTACATGTCTTTTTTCTTAAGTTTAAATAATTATAAAATTTTGCTGTGACTATTCTTTACCTTTAGGTTAAATTCATATGAAACATAATATTAAAATTTAAATGTTCTACACGAGAACAATTTATTTTTATAATCAACTTCTACAAAATGTTTATTATATTTCTCATTAATAAACTTTGCAGCTTTCTTAAAAATAAATTGATCAGAATAATACTTTGGATTATTGTCAGTTATTATAATTTTAAAACAAACATCTATTAATTCTTTAATGTCTTCCTTTTTACCAAAGTAAACACCAGAATTTATAAAATGTTTATCTTTTATATCACTCAAACTTTCAATGTTTGATGTTTCAAAGTATTCTTTAACATAACCTGGAGATTTTTCAGTAGGATAATACATCTTGAAGAAGAAAGGATAATCATATTCATCTTTATTAAATAAGACATTACAATTATAACTATTAAATCTTTCAAGAATTTCGTTAAAAGAAATATCTACATTTAATACTGTATCTCCAGAATCTATAAATAATATATAATCATTTAATAAATCATACTTTTCATCAAGAATTTTTTTAAAATATAATATTTTTTTAATATTTAAAGCATAATTAACATTTTCATATATATTTATAGAATTTATGTTATTCTCATTTATATATTTAAGTAATGTTTTAGAAAATGGATAATTATCTGTTGATCCATAAACTAAAGTAACATTATCATTAAATTCTGTCAATTTATCTGAATTTATTTTAGCTTTAACAACAGTTCCGTAAAAATATTTTACAAGTTGTTGTGCTTTTAATTTCATTCCCGCAAAATGGTGAACTAATGTATTCATAATAAAGATTTATTAGCGCACGGAGAGGGATTCGAACCCACGAAACATTTCTGTGGCAGGTTAACAGCCTGCTGCCGTTGACCACTTGGCTATCCGTACTAATTTTAAAGGTAAATCAAATATAAAATTTAATTTTTTAATTCCAAAATAATTTTTGAAATTTTTTGTAGAGCTTGTTAGAATCGAACTAACGATCTTCTGGATGTAAGCCAGATGTTTTAGACCACTAAACTAAAGCTCTAAAATTAGTGTGTGCACCTTAAAAATACTTTAAAATTATACTGAAAGAACGAACGAGAAGCATAAGATTATTTCTCATAAGATACACACACGTTAAACTTAACTTTGATTAATGCTAAAAATTAATTTGCTGTGTCTCGTTCTTAAAACCATGTTCTAAGTAAAGGGAATTAACCCTTTACTTAATTTTCTTTATCAATTCTTGATTAAGAGCAGCATCGAATAATTCTTTTGCTGTCTTAGGAATTGATGGTGTATATTTTGTTCCTGTTAGAAATGCAATTCCAGCAGGATCAAATCCGCTCATGTAATAGAAGTTAGGTCTATCTGCAATACCCTCAAACTTAGGATGTATATTCTTACCGTAGTAATATCCATTTGGAATATCCCAAAGAACAAGTTTAAAGTTATCTACAAACTTATCACTAAATCCTCCTTTACGAAGTATTTCAAGAAATTCTTCGAAGTCAGATTTGTCAGAAGGAGCTTCATCAAACTCTCCATCAGAAACACAAATTACTCCTGTTGGAAATTCTGATTCATTGTATCCTTTTCTTTTAAGGTCTACAAATAAATTAGCAATTGAAAGGAAATTTGTATTATCACATTCTCCTGATAGAGGTGTATTTCTCCACTTCTCAAATGGAGTATCTCCATTCCAAGTTCTAATTACAGTTTCTTCTGCGAACTCCAAGAATGTGTTAGCAAAATTACCTTTAAGTAATTCGCTGAAGTAAAGTGCCATACTTATAGCAACTTCTATACTTCTAACATCTGTTCCAATAGCTGGAGCTTTCATTGAGCCAGAAGTATCTACACATACAATGAAAGATGTTTCTGTATTCATGTCCTTCTTAGCTGTCTCAATCAAACTTTTAAACTGCTTATTTAAAGTAGATATTTGATAAGACTTCAAACGAGTTGGTTCTTGATAATATATACCAAACTTCAAGTCATTATAAAGACCTTTGAAAAGCTCATATGGATAACCTGTGAACTTAGCAACAGGTTGCTTTTCAAGCCACTGATAATAAGCATTTACCAAATCGTGGTTCTCTAAGAATTTAGACTTGACAAGTTTACTAAGAGCACGTCCAGCAATAAGACTGAAATTAATCTCATTATATTTCTGTTGAGAAATCTTTTGTTCCCACGTATGTGCTTTACCAGAAGCCTTAAAGCTACGATAATCTGCATACGCTTTCTTCTTGTCTATATCTCCTCTTTTATCCCATACTGCAATCAGTTTACCAATTATACTATTGGCTTGCTTTCGTGGAGTAGTACATTTTGAAGATGGATTGATTTTTGGCAAGTATTTCTTAATAAGATCTACTTGGTTTTCATTCTGGAAATTGTCTACAATGTACTGAATGACTGTTGTAAACAATCTACGAGTAAAACGATGTGCACCACGATAGTACAAATCTGTACGTAACAATTCAAACAAATCGTTCCATGAACCAGCCGCTACAAAAATATCAAGATTTCTCTTAAACATTTTTGGATAATTCAGAGCAAAGAAATACAATCTTCCAATGTATTCATGCTTTAAACCTTGTCCACGATGTACTCCAAGAGTTTTATCTTGGAAGAATGGAGCACGAGTAATTAGTCTTAAATAGACTGTTAGCCTCAGAGCTATAACAGGATCGATATTACACAATTTTTGTGTTGTGTAAAAAATATCATCCATTTCTCTTAGCTCTCTGTAATTAGCTAATTGAGCGAAGTCATCAAGGAAAATGTCACCTGTAGTTTTGTACTTGACACTTCCATTACCAGAAGTAGTTTGCACTTCTTTTTTAAACATTTCTTTTTCAAAAATGTTCATGTCTTTTACAGACTTCTGTTTCTTTCCGTAAAGATTTTCTAACTTTTTCATAATTGTAAATAAATTTACTTTATGTACTGAAAGCGAGACTCGAACTCGCACAACCATTACTGGTCAAGGGATTTTAAGTCCCTCGTGTCTACCTAATTCCACCATTTCAGCGAATTAGTACCTTTGGTGGGACTCGAACCCGACACGAACCCTTCGGTTCATCAAATTTTAAGTCTGACGCGTATACCATTTTCGCCACAAAGGCATATGATAACTTTACCGAAATAAAGTTATCAAATTTAGAATTAATTTTTTATTTTTAAAAACAAAAAATGTTAATTTTTGTTAATCTTCAGAATCTTCAGAGAAATCTGAATTCAACATTTCTTTTGCCTTCTTGATGTATGCAAGTTTCTGTTCCTCAACATCAAGATCCACAATGCACTGAACTAGCTTTGTTACAATCTCTTCACCAGAAGTTTCCGAGTCTACAGTATTCGCAATTGATGCAAGTTTATCTTTTGCATCCAATACTGCTGTTTCTTGATTTGTAAGTGCACTTTCAATTGCTACTCCAATTTTTCTACGGAAAATTGCTTCTCTTGCTGACTTTGGCAAACCTTTTACTAAAATGTCAATTAGCTTCATACTTTAAAATTTAAATTTATATTAAGTTTTGGAATTTTAATATTAAATTTTGTTTGTTCTTCTTGTTCTTGTTTATCCATTTCCATTACTTGTCTAAAAAAGGATGTCGGATTATGTGCAAATAATTCTCTTTTTAAATCAGCCACTACCTTATTTAAATCCTCTAATGTTTTAAAACAATAAACACTATAAGGAACTCCAAGTGGATTATTATAAACTGGAGTTATTTTACGTAAATCAGCATATCCAAGAATACGTTCTAAATAATCACGAGGTTTTACACGCATTTTTGTGAAAATCTCATCATTATCATATGCATTTTTCATATTATGTAAAAAATATGAGCCATCACATTTTTTTACTTTATATATTAAAACAGACTTATCAGGAAAATGAATTTTAATTTCATCATCTAACTCATAAGAAGTAGTTACTTTAAGATTTTTAGGACATTCTGCTTTTTTTGAATTAGTCAGTTTCTTTAAATCTTTTATTACTCTGTTTATAGCTGATGATGTTAAAAAACGAGGAACTGCTTGACTATCTTGATAAGAGCCATCTCTTACAAAACCAACATTATAATCCCCATAAAGTTCCTTCACGAAATGAAAAGGATCTAATTTTAATTTATTAAAAACTTCATTATGGCAATTTGGATTTGTTATATTATATAAGTAATATGATTCATGCTCAATATCATTAAAATCAACAATATTACCACCTATAGTTTTTATTGTATATTGTAAAGTACAATCAGGAAAAACAAACTCAATTCTATCATTTACAGAATATTCAACAAACATTTTATGTTAAAATTAAAGTTTATTTAATACTTGATTTAGTCTTCATCTTTATGTACTTTTATGTAAAGACAAGCACAAACGATAATTGCAACTGTAATTGTAATTACCCAAAGATTTTCGTTAATTGTTTCCATATTTTTTAATTATTAATTTCCTCTCTGAAATGAATCAGAGAGGAAATGTGTTAGACAACTGTACCTTGAATAACAAGATAACCATGCGCTTTCACGATATCTATTGACTTCTGAAGAATCATATTTTCATATGCTTCTTTCTTGATTACCTTGTTTGCCTTGTACTTTTTTGTTCTCTGTGTATTGAACTCCTTGATAACGTTTTCCAAGTACTTGAAATACACAGGTTTTTTAGGAAGCATATATTCATTTCTTCCTACATAAAGGATTACACCTTTGTTGCTTAGCAAATTGATTAAAGCTAAGTCTTTACCCAATCCCACTTCGTTAAACAAAGTTCGCATTTCTTTACAAGTAAAAACACGATTAGGATTTTCAGCTCTCTTCACGTTAAAAAGAGCTGTGATTTTTTTATAATCTTTCATATTCTGATTTGAGTTTATCTTCTGCATCATAAACGCAGGTTGTTAGAAAATCTCTGAATTGTTCGAATACATTTTGAAGGTCTAAATCAGATGCTGATACAATCCAATCATTAAACTTAATATATAAGTTTTTTTGATCAATTTTTTCAATAACAACATCTTCAAAATTACCTTCTGGATCAAGTCTTAACCAATTATCTGGCTTCTTAATAGATGAAACAAATAGAGGAATAGAACGATCTGCACAATATTTTCTTTCAAACATTTGTTTATAAATATTGAACAAATCTCGAATTACTTCTTTTTTCTTACTTATTGTACCACGACTAGATAAATATAAGTACTTAATACTATTAAGTTTTACGATGATTTTAAAGATTTCGTCTTTTTCCTCTTTGATTTCTTTCTCATGTTTCATTTTCATCAAACGATTTACACGTAAATCATTTAGAAAGATGACAATTAGAAACAAAAGAAAAAAGATAGCGAGAACAATTACTTCCATATTTATTAGTTTTTTAAATGAAGATATTGTTACTGAATTTCAGTAACAACACCTTTGTCAATTGTGATGGTATACTCATTCTTGTGGAGTCTTCTGATCTCCTCAAAAATGTAGCCAAACACTCCGTTGGCATAGTCATACTTCTTGTAGAATGGACGACCTCTGAGGATGTCCAAAGAACGACCTACTCGTGTACAATCACAGATGGCTCCATTCTTGTCCAACTTGACGAAGAGCATGAAATCACCAACCTTGTGAGTAGAGTCATCTATCAGAAGCTCACTCTTGCCAATTACTTCTTTGAACTTCTTAGGCTTGAGATTGAATGACTTACGCATACCATTGTTAAAGAATTTCTTACTATTTGACATAGTATTACCTGCTTGCCCAGGATTTATTTACGGCAAGAAAAGATTACTATTTTGTATTCAAGTATAGTTACTTGTCTTGTTTTAAGCGATGTTCGAACTTAGTTCTACTTATATAAACAAGCTAAAGCAAAAAATTAGAAGTTCTTGCCGGACTCGAACCGACCACCTCTGCTTACGCGACAGTGCTCCCACCTGTGAGCTAAAGAGCTTTTACCCATCGTTGGACTTTCACCAATCCAGATTGCTTAAGCGCTAATAACAATAATGGGGATTTATTACTAGTAAAAATCGCAATCCCTATCGGACTCGAACCGATAACCGCTGTTAAAGAACAGTGCTCTCACCATTGAGCTAAGGGATTTTTGCATATAACATCTTGAGCTCATTAATGTTATACGTGCCAGTTGACGCCACCTATAGATTCATTCAACTTCATAATAGAAATGCAGTAGATATAACAGGATTCGAACCTGTGACCCCGCGCCGTATCATATAAATGATGTTAGTATTATGAATGTACACTCAAAACCCGAGTCGCTACTCTAAACCAACTGAGTTATATATCTATGTTATTTTTATGGTTGTTTAAAAAATCGTATTACTATTTTCACAAACTGTAATACGCAGAATTTTAACAAATATAACCAAACAACCTATGAGTAGGAAAGCCAGGATTCGAACCTGGATTACCAGAGTGAGAATCTGGAGTACTACCATTATACGACATCCCCTAGTAATACACTTATAAAGATTTAAGAAACTTAGTGCATTTAAGACCTCGAGTCTAAGTTTACTGTGTCGGACAACTAACTAAAACCAAAGTTTAATTTGGTAACAGTATTTTCTTTATTTGTTTAACTGCTTCTTTAGCTTCTTCAGCAGTTTTGAAGTA